>CAYYBZ010000006.1:16236-16592 GCA_964470285.1 uncultured Oligoflexia bacterium | reverse complement strand
GTCAAATTTACTATTATTATTAGGAAGACAATCCCGTACACACCGGCTAAATCGGCGGTCTGGATAAGAGGGAGCATGTTTGACAGGGCGTATGCAGGATTGAGCCAGGGATAGCCGGTTAAAAAATGCGCCCTTAACAGTTCAACGGAAACGAAGAGGGCGGGAGAGAAAAGCAGAACAGGAAATCTTTTTGAAAGCCTTGTATGAATAAAGGCATAAAGCCCCGTGTAAAGTGAAAGGAATAGAACAAGCGCTAATAGAATTCCGATACTGCCTATAAGCGAGAGATTTCCGTAAAGCTTCATCGCAATTATGATCCAGAACTGTCCGACAAGATAATAGACGACGCCGGTAAT
>CAYYBZ010000006.1:1400-16226 GCA_964470285.1 uncultured Oligoflexia bacterium | reverse complement strand
GAGGAAAGAAAATCTGCCACCGTCACGTTCAAGAGCGTTGTAAAGGGGCACGAAGGCGACAAATATCAGAATTCCGTTGGGTATGTTTTCAAAAAGATTTACGGATGTAAACGAAACAGGAAAACTCAAAGCAAAAATAATACCGGAAATTACGCATAGAAGCAGACTGTAAATCATAAAGTTTTAAACCTCTTCATCAATGATTTCTCCATTTGGCGCATTTTGTTTTTGGAGCTTTTTGATTTGTCGTCAAAATCCAGGAGGTGGAGTACTCCGTGAATTATAAGCAGCTTTATTTCTTCCCACAGTGTTTTACCGTATTTTTTCGACTGCTCCCCGGCGCGTTCAAGCGATATAACGACATCGCCCAGATTGATAATCTGTCTGTTTGTTCTTTTACCGGAAAAATCCTGTGGAAATGAAATAACGTCCGTCGGCCTGTCCCGGCCGAGGTACTTTTTATTCATAAGGGTAATCTCTTTATCATCAACCAAGAGAAATGAAATCTCACTTTTTGTCAATTCCAATTCTTTTAAGAGTTCCCTTATCATCATCCGCACTTTGGATAATTTTATCTTTATCTTCTTTTGTCTGTTTTGTATTTGAATCGCCATTTTGTTTTTTCTTCTGTGTTTCCTTTTGTGGAATTTCGGGATAATCTATTCTGGCTTTGTATATGCTTATTAAAACCCTGAAAAATGATGCCGCTATTTTATGTAAATCCTTTAATGTAAGTTCGCAGTCTTCGAGCTGACCGTCGGTGAATGTTTTATTGAATACTTTCTGAATAACTCCCTGAATCTGGGCAGGAGTAGGATCCACAAGAGATTTTGTCGCGGCTTCTACGGAGTCGGCAAGCATTAAAAGGCCGATTTCTCTTGTCTGGGGTTTAGGGCCAGGATATCTGTATTCGCTTTCATCGACAGCATCAACGTCGGGGTTTTCCTGATCTTTGGCTTTTTTATAAAAGAAGCTGATCAAGCTTGTTCCGTGATGCTGTTCAATTGAATCCAGAATCTCATGGGGTACTTTCGCTTCTTTTGCCATATCTACGCCGTCTTTGACATGTGAAATTATTATCATTTTACTCATGGAAGGTTTTAACAGGTCATGTTTGTTTTCATTGGTCTGCTGATTCTCTATGAAATATTCCGGCTGTTTGATTTTTCCTATATCGTGGTAGAAAGACATAACCTGAGCTAAAAGAGGATTGGCATGTATTGACTGTGCTGCTGTTTCTGCCAGCTGAGCGACAACCCTGGAATGATGATAAGTCCCCGGGGCAACTAAAGCGAGTTTATTTAAGAGAAGATTGTTGTAATTGGCAAGTTCAATTAGTTTTATGTCGGTTAAGTAACCGCTGGCTTCAGCTACGGTAGAAAGAGTCGGTAGAATAAGCGCTATAAAAACACCGTTTAACAGACCCATAAATAAAGAAGAAAGAAAAATGGACGGACCTCCCACAAAGGCTTTTCCGCTTATTAAAACCAGTGATACAGCCGCCAGGGCATTAATGACGCCCGTAAGAATACCGGCTTTCATAAGGGAAAACTTTGATTCGGAATATGCAACCTTGTATGCTCCGAAAATAGAACCTATGAAACAATAAATTGCGTAGTTAAGGTCGCCTCCAAACAGAAAGCCCATTATTATGCTTATAAGGAAAGTGAATATTATCGCTGTTTCTGAATTTATCGTGAATCTGACAAGCATAGCGAACGCTGCAACCGGTATTGCATACTTGTAGGTTGAGGTCGGTATAGAAGGAAATTTGTCTCCGAATGAATCAAGTATAAAGAGGAAGAGATTGGCAATCACAAGGGTCAATACGGTTATCAGCAGTAGAAATGCAAGATCCCTGACTGTCGGATTAAACTTCCTTATGTATCTTTTGGCAAAAGTATAGGTAAGGAAAACGCAAAGAAGAATTGTTATTGCAATGCCTACATAAATTTCAAAAGGATTTGTTTCCTTTCTTTCTTTTCTTATCCCCTCAAGTATGACCATATGTCTTTTATTAATTCTATCGCCTTCCCTGACAATAACTTCGTTTTTCTGAATAGGTATCGTTATCGGTTTTACGTTTTCCCGGGCTTCCTCTATCTTGGCGCTTGTAAGCTGCATGTTAACGAAAAGATTGGGCCGTGTGAATTTTTCCAGAAATGCAGCAATAATTTTTCTTGTTTTCGGCCGGTAGCCCTTAAACATCCGATCAGTTCTTTCCTTTATAAGGGACACCGCCTGCGAAAGGCTTAATATGGCGGAGAAATCTTCTATATAGATGTCTTTGGCCGGATCCTGAGAGCCTATGTTTCTTAAAAAGATTCCTCTTTCGGCCTCTATCTTTAAAGAATTGAGGTCGTTTACAATGAGTTTTTTTTCTATCGCCTCGATCGTACGTAGAAGACGTTGTTCTACATTGTTGGAAAAATTTGTTCTTGAAATCGCATTAAACTCGTCTTCGGAAATCTCCATGTCCAAACTCTCTTTAAATGTTTCATACAGCGACGAGAAATATTTTACAGTGGATTTTGGAGAAGGTTTTGACGTAGGGCGGGACTTATCCTTTTCTATTATTGAGCTCTTGGACTGATTCATTTCCCTCATTTTGGAAAAAGCCGCCTGAATTTTGTTCTTGGCCGTTTTTAAAACTGTATCGTCATAGTCGTATATGGAAATTACGTTGCGTTCAACTTCCTTTCTTGCGCTTTCGGTTTTCTCTTCGTCAACAACGTTTATTTTTTCAGAGGCCCTTATTGTTTCCTGGGCGATGTCGCCGACTTTATAGATTTTAATCGCCGGTAGATTGGAAGGTGAAACCATATAGGTCAAGACAAACACAAAACCGGCCAGTACCGACCAGCTTATTATGTTTTTTTTATGCTTAAGAATCCTTTTTTTAAAACTCTTAGTTTGCTGTATTGATTTGGTCGCTGTTTTTTGTTTCATTATAATATTTATCCCTTTTTGTGAGGAGATATTACTGTTGTGTTTTTATCATATGCCTTTATTATGTCCCTAACAAGGCTGTGCCGGACAACGTCTTTTTCCGTAAAATACACAAAACTGATTCCCGGGATACGGTTTAGAATTTTTGAGGCCTCTATAAGTCCGGAGGTTTGCCCCTTGGGCAGATCAATCTGTGTAACGTCTCCGGTAATAATTGCCTTTGAATTGAGCCCGAGCCTTGTCAGAAACATTTTCATCTGCTCGGAAGTTGTATTCTGGGCCTCATCAAGTATAACAAAGGAATTATTAAGAGTTCTTCCTCGCATGAAAGCTAAAGGAGCAACTTCTACGATACCTCTTTCGACAAGCTGATTGGCCTTTTCGACATTCATCATGTCATAAAGGGCATCATACAGGGGTCTTAAGTACGGATTTACTTTTTCATAAAGATCTCCGGGCAAAAATCCCAGTTTTTCACCGGCTTCGACGGCCGGTCTCGTTAAAATTATCCGCTCAAACTCATTTTTAAGAAGGAAGGCTACTGCCATAGCCATTGCAAGATAGGTTTTCCCGGTCCCTGCGGGACCTATACCGAAAACAATATCAAACTTCCGGATCATATCGACATATTCTTTTTGCGATTTGCTCTTCGGTGTTATTAGCCGGTTCTTTGACGATACAAGTACCTCGTGCTGAAATACATCTTTTAAATTGGCGGAGGAGCTTTCCATTACAATGTTTACTGCCTGATCAATGTCGTTGCTGTAAAGAGCTTGCCCGGTTCTAGCCATTTCATATAGTTGATCGATTACCTTTTTCGCCTTTTGAGAGTTTATTCTTTCACCGGTTATTGTCAGACTGTTTCCTCTTGCTGTTATTCTGACGTCAAGCAGCTTTTGAAGATTTTTTAGGTTCTCATCGTGAACGCCGTATAGCAGTTTTGCAGCTGAATTATCATTGAAGTTGATTTTAAGTGTTTTTGTATCTTTGCTTTTTTTCATTAATATTTTTTCCGATAAATCTCTTTTCATTAAGGAATATGATGAAAATAAATGTTAGGGTAATAGGTTATAAGTGTCGCCTGTTTTCCTGAAATAATAGTTGCTTTTAAGCACTTCTTCCCTAAGAAGTTTTTCAAAGACCAGCTCCTTAAGGTTGTCCGGATAAGAATATTTTTTAAGCCTGTAAAGTTCAAGGGCAAATTTTATCTGTTCAAGCCTGTTTGTATCCGCGTATTCAGTCAGCGGATCTCTGGCTGTATTTACGTAAAAGAAGTTTTTAACATCACTTTTAGATTCTGTATTTGACGAAAAATAGAACATTAAAGACGGGACTATTGCAATTATAAGTGCAAGTATAATTAAATCTGTCACAATTCTTAAAACCTTCTGTTTTTTATTAATAAGTAATGGTTCAAAAGCGGATTCCGCGTCAAGCCTGGATTCCGCTGTTGAATCAATTTTGGTGATAATGCTCTTATCGATAAGTTCGGCTAAAACCTGGCAGGTATCGAAGGTTCCGAGTCTGGATAGGCTTACAACTTCTTTTACTGTTCTGTATCCGTCAACAAGCGCAAGAACTTTTATCTGATTTTTTGTGTATTGCGGTTTATCGGTTTTGGGAACCGGTGTTCCGGGTGAGCTCTCTTCAAATTCTGCAAAGGCGGTATCAATTTCATTATCGATACTTACTTCCCGGGAGATTTCCTCACAACGCAGCACTTCATTGACATCTATAAGGGGTTTATATATTGCCGTTAAAGCTGAAACTTTCTTAAGTATAGCCGGCCATTCATCCAGCATTCTGAAACCGTCAAGTAATATTTGTTCAGCCCTTTGAGGTGTTATAATGCTCTGGTTGAATTTAAAATCCTCCGTTATAAATTCATACAGGCCGTCCCGCCACTGAAAAACCCTAAAAAGAACCTCCTTCATTTGAAGAACGATAAACTCCTTAAGCGTTTCAATCGTAACCGCTTTCTTAGCCAGTAGTATATCGCCGATACTTCTTAAGGTAACCTGCTGATCCTGAATTGCTTCTTCAAGCTGTTCTTCGCTGATAATCTGAGCCTTCAGTAACAGGTTGCCGAGCATTAATTCCGGATTTGACTGTTTAAACCTGGCAATAACCACGTTGCCGGTATCAAACATTATATGAGCTACCTGGTCCTTATTTGTAATATACAGGGATCCCGATTTTTGCTGATGACCGATAAGCTGAAAAATATCGCCTATCGCAAAATCCTTCAATGTGCCTTTTAATGCCATTTATTTAACCTTCCTAATGGTCAGGTTTGTAATGATGTAAACAGCTAAAGCAGCGAGTAAAACCATTACTAAAGAAACGTTTGTGCCCTTAAGGGACCCGGTAAAAGGATCTTCAATCAGTCCCTGCGGGATATAAATCCATGAAAAGACCAGTGCTAGTAAGAAAACGACAAATATTCCGGCAATAGATTTGCCGAAATAGAGGTGCCCCAGACCCGGGAGCAAAAAAGAAATCCAGCTTTTGAATATACCCTGAAAAATACGGTGCCGTTTTTCCTCATTTTCTTTTTTTGTTTTAAAAACGGGTTCGAGTGACTCTTTTCTTATAAAAATAAAATGACAGGGAGAGCATATATCCCTGTGTTCGCTAAGTCTCGAACATTTTTTGCAGAAAGCTTTTCCGCAGATTTCACACACTCTAGGCGGTTCAATAAGTTTTGTGAATTTTGAAAGTAAAATGAGAATGATAAAAACTATCAGTCCTGTAATTGAAGCACCCCAGGGTGTTGTATTTAGAATTCTTTTTTTGGCCCATATTTTGTTTCGGAATTCAGAGGATGGACTTTTCAAAGCGGCAATTCTCTGCTTTAAATCTTTCTTGTCAATTTTCTCGTCAAATACGAATTCAAGGGGGTTTTTAGGATTAGACAGAGACTCAAACTTTTTAAATCTTGAGGAATTTATCGATGAGGCTTTTTTTAATGCCTGATCCGCTTCTTCTATACGGGTTTCAGAATAAAGGGCTTTTCCGAGATTGTAATTTGCAAGAAAGCTCTGGCTGTTAATGGAGCCGGCCTTGCTGTATGAGGAAATTGCCGCGGCTAATTTACCCTGTATGTAATGGATGTTTCCGATATTTATAAGGGCCTTAGTATTGCCGGGGTTTTTACTTAAGACGTTTTTCAGTATGTTTTTGGCCTGTAGGTAATTTCCGAGTTTTTTGTGTAGAAGGGCCAATGTAATTTCGGCCTCTGTGTCATCCGGGAAATTTTTTGTTATTTCTTCCATTGCTTCGATGCTTTTTTTAAGATCGGGCGATAATTCAACGGATAGTATTTTTTTTTCGTTACTTTTCTGATATCTGTACGGGAAGGCGGTAAAATAAAAAATATGGGGTATGCAGATCAATATTGCAATAAAGACGCACATTACGAATTTTTCACTGCCGTTTGCTAAAAGCCAGTAATAGGCGGCAAAAACAAGGACCAGGCTTAAAGGTCCCAGGGTTAAGAAAAACACAATCGGTATGAACATAAGCAAAAGTATATTGGCGGTTTTTGAGAATGCTTTAGGCAGAAAGTGTTCTGTCATATGAATCAGTGCATGGAAATACTTAAGAGTCATTACAAGGAAAAAGATAAAAACAGTAAAACACAGAGCCAGCCAGGACCAGTAAAGAATGTTGGTTATAAATCTGAACCTCGATTCAATTCCCGACAGATACTTTGAAAAGCCCGTTTTCATGGAAGAGATGCTGTTTTTAAGACTGAAATAAGACGGGGAGAGAAAGTAGCCCGCAAGTTTTATGTTTAAAGATGCAATATCAGGCGCTATCTCTTTTGCAAACTTTAAAAGAGCTGTTTTTTCTTTTTTGGAAAGCTCGGAATCTCTCTCTTTTATTTCATCGATTAGAGCGACTGCAATCTGGGGGGCGTTTCTTATCCCGTAAAGGGTCATTTTCTTTTTAATTATTTCGAGATTCTCTAATCCTAAATTATCTTTACCTAAAGAAATGGTTTCGGATCTCTCTCCCCAGGTTTCTATAAGTTCTTCAACCGGATCACCCGACAGGTCATTTATCGGGGAATTCTGGGCGAAGGCGAAGTTAAGGAAGAAGGTCAGTAAAAGTACCTGTATTATGGAAACAAAAGATAGTTTAAATTTCATATAGAAAAAGCGAATATTTGTTCAATATTATAATATAGTTGATTTCGGGCATTTACACTAGTTTTTTTGAAATCTCGAATGGTTATAAGCTTTTAAGGGTTGAAAAATCCTTTTGCCAAGCGTATATCATGCTCAGACATTTAATATCATGAACATTAAAAGAAAAAAAACCAGGGTAATCAACGTCGGTAAATTAAAACTCGGCGGCAACAATCCGATCCGGGTTCAGTCGATGAATTCAACAGAAACGGCCAACATTAAGACAACAGTTAGTCAGATCAACAGGCTTGTGAAGAACGGCTGTGAGTTGGGAAGAGTGGCTGTTCCTGACAGAAAATCCCTGGACGCTTACGTGAAAATACTCAAATCCGTAAACATCCCTCTGATTGCAGATATTCATTTTAATCCGGCTTTTGCCCTTGAAGCAGTTAAAAGAGGAGCTCAGGGTATAAGAATCAATCCCGGAAACATAGGTTCTAAAGCGGGCCTGAAGGATTTACTTAAAGCCGCAAAAGACCGAAATACATGTATCAGAATAGGAGTGAATTCGGGCAGCCTGCATCAAAAGTTCAGATCTAATAGAGGAAAAGTTACAGTTAAGGGTCTTGTCGATTCGGCGCTGGATTTAATCGAATTTTTTGAATCAAATGAATTTTTTAACACAAAAGTTTCCATTAAATCTTCTGATCCCCTTCAAACCGTAGAGGCTAACAGGCTTTTTTCAAATCTCTCTGACTGTCCTTTGCATATCGGAGTGACCGAAGCGGGTACTCTTTTATCGGGCAGCGTACGTTCCTCGGTTGCTCTGGGGATTCTTTTAAGTGAAGGAATAGGTGATACCATAAGAGTTTCATTAAGTGATGATCCGGTAAGAGAAGTCAACGTAGCCTATGAGATACTCAAATCGCTGGGTCTTCGAAAGCGCGGAGTGACAGTAATCTCCTGTCCCACATGTTCCAGAAAATCTTTCGATGTTATAAAGACCGCAAAAAGAATTGAAAGGGAACTCTCAAATATAGAAAAACCCTTAAATGTGGCTGTTATGGGATGCATAGTTAACGGGCCGGGAGAGGCGTCTCATGCCGATGTAGGAATTGCAGGCAGCAAGGGTAAGTCCGTCCTTTTTGAAAAAGGTAAAATAGTTAAAAAACTCCCCGCTTGTGCTTTAGAAAAGATTCTTATTGAAAGAGCACGGGATCTCGCAAAGAAGTGAAGAATCAAATGCCGAAATTAATAGTAGCCGCTATTCTTCGGTCGCCTTTTCTATGTCCGTAAATTCCGCTTTCCTCTGCATATGTGGCAAAGTCGATTATCAGATATTTTAGGTCTACGCTTGCACCGCCCGAGATTCTTCCCTGGTGAACACCCATTCGGAGGGCAAAAACCCACGGAAACCTGAATTCAGCTCCCAGATGAATTTTGTTAAATACTGAAACATTGTTGTTTATCTGTCTGAAATCCGCCTCAAACGTAGTGTCAAAAAATGAAATTTTGGGGTGAATGGCAAATCCCAGATTAACGGTTTGAGAATTTTCGACAAAACCAATAACGGCTCCGGAGTCGGTTGTTTTAGTTTTGGGAAAAGGACTTCCTATATCCTGCCAGGTTAGGGCTATGGTAGGTTTCAGCCTGTCATGGAATTTCATGAAAACTTCATTATCTTTTAACGCCGGAAAGAGTAAATCTGTTTTTAGGCCCAGATCCGCTCCGAATCCGAATTTCCAGTCTTTATATACGCTTTTGAATCTGTCTCCGAAGCTTATAGTGCTTGAACCTACAATCGTATCGTAAGTAATCTTGTCGTTAATGGCGAATCTGAAAGTGGGTTTTAATGTTACTCCTACCTGTAACAGTTTTCCCCAAAAACCGTAAGATCCTGCTACATAAAATACGGCATCTCCGATATTGCGTATGTCGAAATTTGTAAATGTCTGGTCTCTGAAAGAAAATGTCATCCTTTCGTCGATAATGATGCCGGCGGCAAAATTCTTTCGTGAATAGCTGAAAAGATCCATTTCGTATCTAACGTATTGGAAATTTCCGATGTTTTTCTGCACAAATTCGTCCAGAATCCTTATCTTGTCGGCGTCATTAGCGGCATCGCTTAGTGAATTATTAAGATTTTTCGCATCCTTTATAAGTCTGATACCGCCAAGCGAAAATTCGGCTGTCGGGCTGAAAAATTTAAAACGGCCCTCTTCGATATCGTTTAAGCCTGCCGGGTTATAAAAAGGTGAATATTCGTTTCCTTTTGATGCGATAAAGGCATTACCCATTCCCAGGGCTCTTACGCTGCGGTTTAAAGCGGGGGTTTCCTGCGGAATGCTAGTTTGTGCGGGTGTGTTGTCGGTTAAGAGAATAATCAACGCAAGTGATATCGAGGATAAAACAGCTATTTTTCTCAAAAGCATCATTAACTTCTCCGGTTAAGGGGTTGCAGGCGGACAGGGTGTTCCGACTCCGTACTGATCGTCAAGATATGCCTGAACGCTGCCGAAATTACTTATGCCTTGTGCAATTCTTTCAACGGTCTTAATTATTCCCATGTCTCTTGACAGGCCCGCATTTTCAAAATCATTTCCTGCACGTTGAGCGTTTTCATTGAATTGTTCGGATTCCTTCTGAGTCAGGGCATCGGAATCATAATCATCGGGTATACCGTCGGCGGAAAAGGAAGGGTCGTCGGGAGCCGCATTGCATACTTTGTCTTCGCTTAGCGCCCCGGTTTTAACTACACCTATAGCATTAATTTCCATCAGCCTGGCAAAACCCAGCTGAAGCCATTCGCCCTCGCGTTTTTGATCGTCCGGAATCTGCTCACTCAGGATTTTTCTGGCCAGCCCAAGCTCGACAATCTCTACCTGTGTTAGATTCGGAGATTTATCAGAGAACTGCTTAAACTCGTTCCCTTCGGTAGTTTCTTCAAAATAATCCGCTACCAGTGAGAGATAAGTGGCGCCTTCATCAAGAAGCGCATGTGCAAGATGTGCAGAACCCAGCTTGGATTTAACGTCACGGTTATCCGGATACTTGTCATCTAGAATTGTCAGCAGCGTTATGGCATCGGAGAATTTACCTTCATCTAAAAGAAAATCGGCATATTCAAGCTGACCCTTAAGGCCGGAATCGCAGGATAGAAAAACAGGGATTAATAAAAAAATCCCGGCAATGCAACCGGTAAAATTTCGTAAAAAACTTTTCATAAAAATCTTCCAGCGGATGTTTAAAAGGTTAATATTCTCAAGCATTTTAACCGAAAAAGACAGGCTGTACAAAGTTATTTTGGATATAGTTGTTTTGACCTGAAAAGCTCCGGCATGTATAATTTTCAAACCGGGGGACACTATGGCCTATCAAAATGAAATAAACATTCTAATAAAGAATATTTCTAAAATTATAATCGGGAAAGAAGATGTAATAAAGAACGTCATTATTACTCTTCTTGCCAAAGGTCATCTGCTGATAGAAGATGTTCCGGGAATAGGTAAGACTACGCTTGCCCTTGCATTGGCAAAGTCAATTAAATGTACTTATAACCGTATCCAATTCACTAGCGATCTTTTACCATCGGATATACTCGGAGTTCTGGTTTTTGATCAGAAAAATAATCAGTTCATATTCAAGCAGGGTCCCATATTCGCAAATATTGTTTTGGCTGACGAAATCAACAGAACGACTCCCAAGACACAGAGCTCGCTTTTAGAGGCAATGCAGGATTCCAAGGTCAGCATTGAAACCCAGACCTATTCACTTCCGGATCCGTTTATGGTTATTGCTACACAGAACCCCATTGAGTTTCACGGAACGTATCCTCTTCCTGAATCCCAGCTCGACAGGTTTTTAATGAAAATAAAAATGGGTTATCCTTCGCAGCTCAGCGAAAAAGAGATTGTCAAAACAAAGGATTTTTCGAACTTTGAGCCGAATCTCGAAGCCGTTTTTTTACATGAAGATATTTTAAAAATGCAAAAAGCCCTTGATGGAATCAGGGTCGATGAGAGTCTTGTCGGATATATTCTCTCTATTGTCGAAGAAACAAGGGTGAGCAGAAATCTCGAGTTGGGTGTAAGTCCGAGAGGTACGCTTGCCTTGTACAGGGCGGTTCAGGCAAAGGCCCTTGTGGAAAACAGGGACTTCTGTACACCCGATGATATCAAATCGCTGGCGGTTCCGGTTTTAGGGCACAGGTTGATTGTGAGCTCAAGATACGAACACGGAGCCAGAAGAGACCATAGAGGAGCCGAAGTAATACTGGAAGAAATACTGAGCCGTGTAGAAGTTCCACTGTAAGATGTTTAATTTTCCTAAGCGTAAATTTAAGATAACAAAAGCGGGCTATTCGTTCATGCTTATTACGCTTGGAATAGGAATAGCGGGCCTTAATACAGGGAATAATCTTTTATATCTGCTTTTCGGCATGATGCTCAGTTTTATACTTATGTCGGGAATTTTATCAGACAGCTCAATGAGAAGATTAAGGGTAAAACGTGAAATTCCCCAGGAGATTACCGCAAATTCTTATTTTCCGGTAAAGGTGAATGTGGAGAACCGTAAAAAACGCGTACCTTCATATTCGTTGACCGTTGATGATATCGGACAGCAGAGAGGGAAAAATACAAGATTTATAGTAAAGATCCCTCCACAGGGCAGGCATGATATCTTCTATTTTTCAAAGTTTCTGGAAAGAGGATGGAAGAAGTATTACGGTTTTGAAATTCTCACAAAATTTCCGTTCGGACTTATTCAGAAAACAGATTTTTTGAAACAGGAAGAAGAAGTGTTGGTTTACCCGGAAATTATAGATTTAAAAGGGTTCATAAAGGCGAGTCAGCTTTTTCATGGAGAGTATCTGTCAGGGAATAAGGGCGTAGGTGTAAATCCCTGGGGTCTTAGAAGTTATTTGTACGGAGACGATGCCAGGCTGATACACTGGAAATCAACGGCTAAAAAGGGTCAGTGGATGGTCAAGGAATTTGAATCCGAGAAAAAAATGAGCGTCGTGGTCGATTTGAATCTGGTTCACAGGGATATAAGCAGGGCCGGAGTTTTTCAGAAGAAATCACAAAAAACTATGACAGAAAAACTCATATCAATATGTGCATCAATGATAATTTTTTTAATAAGAGAAAACTACGAAGTTGTCCTGACGGTTAACGGAAAACCCGCAGGCTCTGAAGGAAGGGGTTATATTAGCAGTTACTTAAAGAACCTTGCGCTTCTTACCGACGAAGATTTTATAAAAAATTCTGATTCTATAGGTTCACCCGTTGACGGCGGAAGCATGCATATTCTTATTACAAATATTTCCGTAAAAAACACAAGACTGTCTATAGAGAATTTGGGCCTTATAATAGACAGGGATAATTATGAATCCGTTCTTATAAGCAGGGATGTAGAAGGAGAAAAACCCCTTGAACTTTAGTGCATATTTTAAACTTTCATCATACTTGCTGGTTCTATGCGGTTTTTCTTCGCTTGTGATTACAGGATTCTTTTCCATACCCTTTACCCTTTTCTTTATTCTTATCATTTATTACTCATGGCGAAGGGATGATATGCCGTTTAAGCTTGAGTTTCCCCGGTGGGTGTGGAACACGATAACCGTTATATACTTTATTTACGTTGCTTTTGAAGTTTTCTTCAGATCGGGCGATCTGATAGGAGAGGGAATTAACTTTACGGTTTATCTCCTCATAGTGAGGCTGTTAAACCTTAAAACAAACAGGGATTATTTCCAGCTTTATATTCTGAGTTTTATCAACCTTTTGAGTTCGTCAATTCTTACGGAAAGTGTTTCATTCGCCATACCTTTTCTGCTCTATATAATCATTGCAACATGGACGCTTACTCTTTACAACCTTAAGGCACAGTATGAAGAATCTCTGGGGAATAATCCGGAAAACAAGGTTGATTTCTATAAGTCCAGAAAGATCATTACAAGAAAATTTCTGCTGGCGACATCCATACTTTCATTAATACTGATTATTTCAAGTTCCGTAATTTTCTTTATTTTCCCCCGCATGAGTCTGGGGTTCTTTTATAAAAAAATAGGATCCAGAAAAAGTATGGCGGGTTTCTCCGAGGAAATTGATCTCGGCTCGATAGGTTCAATCATGACTAACTCGACGATAGTCATGCGTGTAGAAACTCAATCCGGGCATCTTAACAAAGACTTCCTTAATAAAGTTTACTGGAGAGGAACGGCTTTCGATTCATATGACGGACGCAGATGGAGCCATTCTTCAAATAAGCGTGATAAAAAACTCATCGATGTGCTGACAGGAAAGATAGAACTTACAAATGTATCTTCAGGAAGCGATCTGTTCAGACAAAAAATATTTCTGGAACCCATGGAAACCAGAATCGTATTTGCAGCGGACGAAATGAAGATAATCAGATGGGAAAAGCTTAAAATCGAGCGTTTCATCAGAAAAGAAATAGGAGTAGAAGTAGATCCATACCTGACCAGCTATTTTATCTCGGATCTTGCGTCCGATCAGAACTATTTTGCTTATTCGGATTTAAATTCAAAAACAGGTTATCAGTACTCGGCCGAAACTGTTGAATATCCTCAAGATCTGCCTTATCTTAAACTTCCCTACAGGGATTTAAGAACTTCAAATCTGGTAGATGAAATTACACGCGGGTTAACCAACGATTATGAAAAGGCAAAGGCAATGGAGGGATATCTGCGTGATAATTTTAGGTACTCGGCAACCGATATAAATATAGAAAGCGAAAGACCCCTGGAAGTCTTTCTCTTTGAAAAAAGAAAAGGGCATTGCGAACTTTTTTCAACTGCCATGTCAATAATGATGCGGTATGCGGGAATTCCTTCAAGAAACGTCGTGGGATTTAAGGGCGGAAATATTAATGATGTAGGAAACTATATCGTTGTAAGGCAGTCGGACGCTCACAGCTGGGTTGAAGGGTTTATTGCCGGAAACGGATGGATGCGTTTTGAACCCACCCCGTCGTCGCAGGATGCCATAATGTTTGCGACCAGAAAATTCGGTGCTTTTGCAAAATATTACGATTATCTCAAACTTAGATGGTACAAATATGTAATTGATTACGACTTAAGGGCTCAGGCCAGGTATGCCAGGCTGTTTTTTGCAGGAGTCAGTAAATATTTTAAAACTACGGCAAAGGTCGAAAAGAAAACAGCTTTAAGCGAAAGATTGAGAAAAGGTGCCGGGGATATTTGGAAACAGATAGTCTCTTTCGTGTTGATTTTAGCTGTTATAGCGCTGCTTTATTTCAGATTTGTCTCAAGAAGGAACAAAAAATACAAATCGCGTGAAAACAGGGGAAGCTCTTTTGAATTTTATGCAAGAATGCTAAAAATACTATCCAGAAAAGGTATGCATAAACAAAAAGCATATACTCCGCTTGAGTTCTCTAATGAAATATTAACCACAAAGGGTGAAAAATTCAATGCCGTATCATCCATTACAAAGCATTACTACATTGTAAGATTCGGAGGAAGAAGACTTTCGGAAAAAGCCGGGGAAAGTATAAACAGGGATATTGAAAGGCTTAAGTCATTATAGAAAACAAGTTTCTCCTACAAAGAATTGCAAAAATTTCAATAATATAATAGCATTTTACGACAAAGGCTCGGTAACAGCCATGAGAAATATTGCTAATCACTTATTGAAACATCTTTTCTTAATACTTGCGGTATCGTTATGCCTTCTGATTGTTCCGTCAATTTCTCATT
>CAYYBZ010000006.1:0-1390 GCA_964470285.1 uncultured Oligoflexia bacterium | reverse complement strand
ATATCCGTACGTAGTTAAGGGTATAAGATTTGTTTTAATATCGGATTTAGAATTCGCCGGTAAGGCAGAAGTAATACCTTCAAGAGCTACTAAAGAGATTTTTGATTTCAGGGGAAATTTAACTGTCCCGATTAAAGAAGTATCGAAAAAGATATTTGCAGATGTTCTTTTAAAAATGAGCATTAATGAAGATAACGATGAATTCGACTTGATTGTCAGGGCATACGGTTTAAAAAACGGATACAATATAGGTTCAGAAAAATTGCACGGTGAATACAGGTTCATCAAATCTTTTCAGAACAGGCTGACGGAAGTCGTGTGCAGCTTCCTTTACATATCACTGAGTTCTGAGGAGCTTGGAAGAATATCGCAGGGACATACAAATAATCTTTCAGCCGTAAAGAATTATGCTGACGCATACGAAAAATGGGAAAAGGGTAAATGGGTAAGCGCTGCAGAGAATTTTAACATTGCCGCACAAATAGATAAAAGATTCGGCCTTGCAAATAACTTTTCAATGGCATCTGGTAAACGTGCCGTAGGAAAGGCAAAAGGCCCGTCGGAAAAAGGTCAGGCGCTGGAACTTATGGGCAGGCTCGAAGATGCTTACAGGGAATATCAAAAGGTTTTAAAAAAGAATCCCAGAGACGCCAGGGCTCTTGCCGGGCAGGGCAGGATCTTGATGCTTAAGGGAAGAAAAACTATGGCAATGGCAAAATTCTCCCAAGCTTCACAAATTGCCCCGAATGATCCGGAAGTTTTGATGGCTTCAGCAAAAGCTTCGATGGCCATGAATCGAACCGAAATAGCTTTCAAGCAGTTTGCAAGGGCCAAGCAACTGGGCGTTGATACCTACGAGCTTCACGATAGTCTGGGAAGAATCTATATAAAGAAAGGTTTAAAGGTAAAGGCCTCTAAAGAGTTTATTGCTGCAGGTAATCTTTACGAGAGGGACCTGAATTACGGCAGAGCGCAGGAGTATTTCCAGAAGGCAAACAATGCCCAGAAAACCTTAGAGGGTCTTCGTAATGAAGCCAAACTCTACACACGTCAAAAAGAGTACAGAATCGCACTGGCCATTTTAAGAAAGGCTGTCTTTATAGATCCTTCCCATGACGGACTGCAGGCCGATATAGGTCTTGTACATTATGAATCGGGCCAGTATCTGAAGGCATTTGACAGGTTTATGAAGGCCTATAATCTTAACAATAAGAATTATGATGCCAATCTGTACCTTGGAATCATTTACTATAAGATAAAAGATGATTCGAAGGTTGCGAAGACATATTTACAGAACGCCATAAAAATAGCCCCCGATAATCAGAAAGCCTACACTCACCTTTCACACATATATGTGCAGTCCAACAATATCAATGAAGCAATCCTTCTT
>CAYYBZ010000005.1:0-22557 GCA_964470285.1 uncultured Oligoflexia bacterium | reverse complement strand
AAAAAAGTATTTTAGAGCAGCAGGCAAAAGAATCAGGGAAACCAGCAAAGGCTTTGGAAAAAATTGTAGAGGGGCGATTAAGGAAGTTCTACGAAGAGAACTGTTTGCTTGAACAGCCCTTTATAAAGGATGAAAAGCAAAGCATTTCGCAGATTTTAAAAGAAAATGTGGCTACAATCGGAGAAAATCTCTCAATAAGGAGATTCTCAAGATTTCAACTCGGAGAAAGTACGGAGTAAATATGGCAAAACTCAAGTTTAAAAGGGTACTTCTTAAGCTTTCGGGTGAAGTTTTACAGGGCAAAGGAAAATACGGCATTGAAGACAAAACCCTTCAGGAAATAGCAAAAGAAATTACCGGAATCAAAAAACTTGGAGTTGAGCTTGCCATAGTTATAGGCGGAGGAAATATTTTCAGGGGACTGGAAGCTTCCGCTAAAGGAATGGATCGCGCTCATGCAGATTATATCGGAATGCTGGCAACCGTAATAAATGCCCTTGCACTTCAGGATGCTCTTGAATCATCGGGAACATACACAAGAGTCATGTCGGCAATAGAAATGAGCGAGCTTGCAGAACCTTATATTAGAAGAAGAGCCGTTAGGCATCTTGAAAAGGGAAGGGTTGTTATATTTGCTGCAGGAACAGGGAATCCGTTCTTCACTACGGATACTGCGGCGGCCTTAAGGGGAATTGAAATAAATGCCGATGTAATGCTTAAAGCGACCAAGGTTGACGGCGTTTATGATAAAGATCCCGTCAAATACAAGAATGCCAAAAAATTTTCCAAACTCGGCCATATGGATATCATAAAGAAACGCTTAAAAGTAATTGATGTTACTGCAGCCTCGCTGTGCATGGATAACGGACTTCCGATAATAATTTTCAATCTTAAGAAATCAGGTAATATCAAGAAGATAATTGAGGGAAATAAAATCGGTACTATAGTCAGTTAAAATCTAAAAAGAAAGGAGATTGCGGTGGTTGAAGATCTTTTTAGGAAAACAAAAGATTCCATGGAAAAATCCATTGGTAATCTAAGAGGCGAATTTTCAAAGATTCGGACAGGCAGGGCAACACCTTCGCTTCTGGATTCAATCAAGGTTGATTATTACGGTCAGCCGACGCCTCTTAAAAAGATCGCTACTGTCAGCGCTCCAGAAGCAAGGCTTTTAGTAATTACTCCCTGGGATCCCAAGGCTATTTCGGAAATAGAAAAAGCCATTTTAAAATCCGAGCTGGGTCTGGTTCCGTCCAAAGATAATAAAATCATCAGAATACCGATTCCTCCCTTAACCGAAGAGAGAAGGCAGGAGCTCGTTAAATTTACGAAAAAGCTTGCCGAAGACACTAAGGTTTCAATAAGAAATATCAGAAGGGAATGCAACGATTCTTTAAAGCAGCTTGAAAAGGATAAAAACATAACAGAGGATGATTTAAATAAAAATCAGGACAGGTCCCAGAAACTGACCGATGACTATATCAAGAAAATAGACGAAGTAATGGGTGAAAAAGAAAAGGAAATAATGGAGATTTAATTTTTAATGACCGCTATTTCAAAAGAGGAAGAATCAAAAATAAAGGAAACAATAGATGTTTCCAGGCTTCCCCATCATATCGCAATCATTATGGATGGAAACGGCCGCTGGGCCAAAAAGCACAGTTTCCCAAGAATACGGGGCCACAGACAGGGAATAAGGGCGGTTAGGGATACGGTCAAGGCAGTCAGGTCACTGGGAGTCGAAGTGCTTTCCATGTACGCATTTTCAGAAGAGAACTGGAAAAGACCTTCGCATGAGGTCAGTGCATTGATGTCTCTTTTAAAAAAATACCTTGTCGTTGAAAGAGATGAGCTTATGCAAAATGATATTAAGCTCATCGCTACGGGCAATATCGACCGGCTACCTGAAAAAGCAAGAAAAGAACTTGATAAAACAATGACCATGACTAAAGCCAACAAAAGCATGATACTTAATCTTGCTCTTTCTTATTCCGGTCGAGATGAAATTGTTCGAGCTATTAACAGGCTTTTAGAAGATCTTAAATCTAACGGCTCTAATTTTGCCGCTGTAGACAGGAACACTTTTTCAAAATATCTTGATACTAAAGATCTTCCTGACCCGGATTTACTTATTAGAACGTCCGGAGAATTACGAATCAGTAATTTCATGCTATGGCAGCTAGCCTACACGGAAATCGTTGTTACAGAAGTGCTCTGGCCGGATTTCAGAAAGACGGACCTTTATAAGGCAATTATAGCATTCCAGAAAAGGGAAAGAAGATTCGGACTTGTCAGCGAACAAATCCCTTCGGATGACTATATCAACATTACTTATTAACTTAATCATATCATGCCCCAAAAAGCTAAAAATGTTTCTATTTTAGGTTCTACCGGGTCAATAGGCTCTAATGCGTTGCGCATAATTGACGATAATCCCGGTGACTTTTGTGTAAAGGGTCTTGCTGCAGGGGAAAACATGAAACTTTTCTCAAAGCAGGTTGTCAAATACAGACCGGAATATGTCTCTGTTAAGTTGGAAAGCGATGCCGATATCTTAAGAAAGCAGGTCCGCATAAAAACAGGAAGTGATTATGAGCCGGTTATTCACACAGGTGAAAAGGGAGCCGGAATTGTAGCGACCATGAGTAATGTTGATTTAGTGCTTTCCGCAATTGTGGGTTCTGCAGCTTTAAAACCTACATATTCGGCGATTAAAAAGGGTAAGATAATTGCTCTGGCAAATAAAGAAGCTATAGTTATGGCCGGCAGAATAATGCTTACGGAGGCTAAAAGATCAGGTTCGGTTATTCTCCCCGTAGACAGTGAGCACTCGGCTATTTTTCAATCAATGAGAGGCCATAACAGAAACGACATAAAGAGATTGATACTGACTGCATCGGGAGGCCCTTTCAGAGAGAAGAAGAAATCCGAGCTTAAAAGAGTAAAGTTAAAAGATGCGCTAAATCATCCTAACTGGAATATGGGAGCCAAAATTACAATAGATTCGGCAACTCTAATGAATAAAGCTTTAGAAATTATTGAAGCGCGATGGCTTTTCGATATAGAACCTGAAAAGATCTCTGTGATGATTCATCCCCAGAGTATTATACACTCGATAGTCGAATACCAGGACGGATCGATGATATCTCAAATGGGGGTACCCGATATGAGGGTTCCGATATCTTACGCTTTAGGTTATCCCGAAAGGCTTTCAGTAAAAAAGAGCTTTCTTAATCTTGAAAAGCTTGAAAAATTAACATTTTATAAACCTGATTTTAAGAAATTTTCGACTCTTTCGTATGCTTACAGGGCTTTAAGCAGCGGCGAGTCCATGTGTATCGCCTTAAATGCCGCAAATGAGAGTACCGTTGACGGATTTTTATGTGGTAAAATAAAATTTCATGAAATTACGAAGCTGATAGGTAAAATAATAAAAGAGCATAAAGTTTTAAAAATTAAAACTGTTGATGAAGCGATTGAACTTCACAACAGCGTAACCGAAAAGACTAAAAGATACATTGAAGGGTTAAGGAGCTTATGACTAATTTCTTACTTTTTATAATTTTATTCGGCGTGCTTGTTTTTATACACGAGTTCGGTCATTTCATTATCGCTAAGAAGGGCGGCGTAGGTGTTGAAAAATTCTTTCTGGGCTGGGGGCCTAAGATTTTCGGAATCAAAAGAGGCGAAACCGAGTACGGCATCAACTGGATTCCTCTGGGCGGATATGTAAAGCTTATGGGTGAGGAAACGGAAGACCAGAAGGCCGGTAACGTACCTCCTGAAAAGGATTTTATGAAAAAGTCGCCCTGGCAGCGGATAGCGGTTGTAGCCGCCGGTCCCATATCAAATCTTATTCTTCCCATAATATTATTCGGAGCGCTTTACGTATTCGGAATTCCTGCGCTGGGCCCGGTTATAGGCGAAGTAATAAAAGGTTCTCCTGCCGAAAAGGCGGGTCTTTTTCAGGGAGACAGGATACTGAGCGTAGGTGAAGAAAAAATAGAAAAGTGGGATGACCTTACGGGAACAATTAAAAAAAGCGAAGGAAAAGAGATCAGCTTTGAAATTGAGCGTGAAGGGGAAACAAGGGAAATAGACATCAAACCGAGACTATCCAAAGTCACCAACATTTACAGGGAAGTTGAAGATGCTTGGACGGTTGGAATTACGCCTTATCAGTATGAACCCGTGATAGGCATCAGGAATGAAGACTCAATTGCCTATAAAAGCGGTTTAAGAAGCGGAGACATTATAAGAAAAGTTAACGGTAAGCCGGTGGATTATTATTGGCAGTTTAAAAATGCCATTGAAAACTTCAAGGATAATTCTCTTTACCTTGTTGTTGAAAGAAGAAAGAACATAAATGAAGCAAAAAACGCCCAAAAGCTTACCTTCGGTATAAGCTGGGATACCAAAACTTATCAAGGCCCAAACAGCATTGGAATTCATCAGGCCGACCTTTTTATCGCCGAAGTAAAACAGAACTCAATTGCTTCCCAAAAGGGTGTCAAGCAGGGCGATGTTGTTAAAAAAATTGACGGTAAAAAGGTTAACAGCTGGATAGATATTGAGAAGAAAATACAGTCAAATAAGGGTGAAGAAATCGCAATGACGCTTTTAAGGGGAAACAGGGAATATAAAATAAAAATAATCCCCAAACTTACAAAAGAAAAGGAAAAGCTCACCGGTGCAAACAAGGAGGAAAGACGTTTAGGAATTGAACCTTATTTAATAATGAAGGACCCGATCGCCTTTGAGGTCAAGGAACAAACTTATAACCCTTTTAAAGCAGTTTATCTGGGCGCGGCCAAAACGGTCTTGATTCTCAAAACGCAGATAATAGGTTTTGCCAAACTCATTCAGGGGAAGCTTTCTGTCAAGCATATAGGCGGCCCGATAATGATATATAAATTTGCGGGCGGATCTTACGCGGTCGGAGGGATATTCTCTTTTGTAAGCGCTATAGCTCTTTTAAGTATCGTTTTGGGATTTATAAATCTACTTCCCATACCGATTCTTGACGGCGGGCATATTCTTTTTTATTCGATTGAGGTAATTAAGAGAAAACCTTTAAGTCTCAGAACAAGAGAGATTGCTCAGCAATTCGGGCTTGTAGTCATTTTCGGTCTTTTAATTCTGGCTACTTATAATGATATAGACAGATATTTCTGGAGCCATCTAGTAAAGTTTTTCAAGAGCATATTTTAATTATGCTGACACTGGGAATTGATACATCCACAAAAACAGGGTCCATCGGTTTGCTGCAAGATGAAATAGTGTCGGAAATAACTCTTAATATAGAAAAGACACATTCTGAGAGGCTTATGCCCGCTCTTGATGAACTGTTAAGCAAAAGCGGATTCTCAATTAAGGATATAGATCTTATCTCATATTCGGAAGGTCCCGGTTCATTTACCGGCTTACGGATAGCCCTGGCGGCGGTTAAGGGAATAGCTTTTTCAACCGGATGTAAAATTGCCGCAGTTTCTTCATTAGAAGCCCTGGCAATGAATGCAGTGATTTCGCAAATTGACGTCTGTCCGATGATAGATGCCAGAAAAGACGAAATTTATACGGCTGTTTTTAGAACCACTTCAAGAGAAAAGTTAAAAATCTTAATTAAAGAACAGGCATCCGTACCTTACGAATTTATAAAAAAAATAAAGAGGAAGACTTTATTTTTAGGAAGCGGGGCAAGGCGCTATAAAGACATAATAAAAAGAAAACTGTCTTCAAAGGCGATTTTTGCGCCGGAACAGTTTGATTTAACAAGGGGAATTAACGTAGCTATACTGGGAAGGGATAAATTTCAAAGAAAAAGCTTAAGTGATGTCGACAGTGCGGTTCCAAATTACTTACGAAAGTCCCAGGCAGAGCTCAATTTAAAAAGTTAATTTTTTATTTGACTTAACCCCCAGAAAACATTATATATTCCTCGCTTTTAATAAAAGTTCTTTTCAAACATTAATGTTAACATCTATGTTAACGTTAACATAAAAAGCTTTAAAACTTTGTTTTAAAGCTTTTTCAGCCGAGGTGGTGGAATTGGTAGACACGCATGATTAAGGGTCATGTGGGGCGACCCGTAGGAGTTCGAGTCTCCTCCTCGGCATATTTATTTTTAGACAGGGCCGTTTCTGCTTTTTTAAGATCGCTTGCCGTGTCCACTTCATACCAGTCAATGCCGGATAAATCACATATATTTACTTTTACCTTTCCCTCGGTAGCCAAAAGTTGCAAAACATTTTCAACTACTGCCTTATCACCGTACTCCTTTACAGTTTTTTTCAGTGCTACTCTGTATATTTCATTAAAAGCGACATCTACGTATGTCATACCAATATAACCACAGTCATAATCCGTCAGTTTTTTGTCAATTTTTAAAACTTTTCCGTTTTTATTCAGTTTAACTTTCATATCATCATCACTGAGAGTTCTGTCAAAATCACACATAGCGGTAATCCCTGAAAAAGAAAGCTTCATCTTATCGAACATTTCAGCGGGATAAATATGATCAACATTGGTAATCAGAAATGAATCACTTCTAAATTCTTTTAATCCCCTATCAAGTGTAAATATGTTGCCTTTAAGGTAAGAATTGTTGTTTACGACTTTTATTTTAGGAATGTTTAAAGATTTAAGATACTCTTCAAGGCCTGTAAAGCAAAAACCTCCGACGACAATAATCTCATCAAACAGCGGTATCTCGAAAAAATTAAGGAGATGATCTATTAACCTTTTACCGAAAACCTTTACCGTCGCTTTTGTTCTGTTTCCGGTTGTCAAACCAAGCCTGGATCCTGTTCCGGCAGCCAAAACTACAGCTCTCATAGTTCAAATAATTCCTTTATGTTGTTTATGGTAGGAATAGACTTATTCAGGGTTTTAAAATT
Organism: uncultured Oligoflexia bacterium; assembly: GCA_964470285.1. Lineage (GTDB taxonomy): Bacteria > Bdellovibrionota_G > CAYYBZ01 > CAYYBZ01 > CAYYBZ01 > CAYYBZ01. The sequence continues at coordinate 15,661 of CAYYBZ010000005.1, read as the reverse complement.
TTCTTTACTGAAAGTTCCGCACAAACCCACAAATGAGACGTCATTCTCCAGTGCTCTTAAGGCATCCTTTAAGGAATCACCTATAAAAACCATTTTATCCCTGTTAAGTCCGAATTTATTTTCGAAGGAGTCAAAATGATCTTTACCTTTTTCGAATCCCTCTTTAAAACCCAGAACCATATCAAAATTTACATCTTCTTTTTGAACGAACTCATCGACAAGCTCCTGGAAATTGTTTGAAGAAACACCTGTAATGCGTCCAAGGCTTCTCAATTGATTGATGGAGTATCTGACATCTTTTGAAAAGGATTCCTTGAAAAATCCGCACTTTTTTTCCTGTTCAAATATTTTTGATTTAAGCGGATTATTCGGATCACCCGGACAGATTATTTCAAGCTGATGGAAAAAGGGAATACCGGATGTTTGAAGATATTTTTCTCTGGCCTGATCGAACGAAATGCCGGGATTGAAGTCATTAATTACTCTGCCGGCAATATCTGCAAAACCATGCATTGTATTGACCAAAGTACCGTCAAAGTCGAAAAGAAAAGCTTTTTTTGATTTTATTATTCCACCGTTAGTTCGCATTTTTTAAGATATCCTTAATTTGTCGCCCTTTTGCGGAAGGTTTTTACGGCCGTTATTATATTATAAATGCTAAAACCGATATAGCCCATTGCCCCCAGTACCAGCATTACACGGTATAATCTAAAAATACCCAGTATTACAAAAAGAGAAGTAAAGCCCTCAGGCTTCATAAGCAATGCTAAAAACCTTATAAATGGATCTGGCGTTTTTTGATATTTGAGATTCTCCTCGCTGAAACATCCTTCGTCCGGAATATCGTATTTTATTAAAAGGACAACCGTAAGTATCATCGTAATCGCACTTAATATCGGAGTAGTTATGCTGAAAAAATAATCGAAGGAAGTATGGTTGAATTTAAGATTAACGATTCCCAAAGCCGTAAAAAACATTACCCTTATAAGAAAATCAATAACCGTATCAATCTGGGCGCCCTTTTTAGAGCTTTTAAATTTAAGTCTTGCAATTTCGCCGTCGCATCCGTCAAATATTACGGTAAATTCGAACAGTAATAATCCAAAAATGTTAATAAAATAAGCAGATGAGGTAACTAAAATTGCCGATACAATGCCGATTATCAGATTCAAGTATGTTATCTGATTGGGTGTAATGGAGGTTTTTGAAAAATATCTGCTTAAGGAGAGGGAAATCGGTCTGGTGAAATTTCTGCTTAAAAAACCGTCAGCTTCTTTAATGCATGACTTTAGAAGTTTTTTTTCGGCTTTTTTGATGTCAGATTCATCCTTAATATTGTGCCAGAAGCCTTTCTTTATTTTGTATGTTCCTTTCGAATTCAGTCTTTGTGATTTTTTTAAAAGAGTGTCAAGCGACAAGTCCTGCGAATTTTGATTAAAGTTCGATTGATTAAATAGCTCTTTGTTGCAAATGTAAATCCCCGGGTTTTCATCAGAAGAACCGTTTCCATGAATACCTGCTGCTGCAATAATTTCATATTCATTCAGATTCGCTTCTTCATTTAAAAGCTCTTTATATATTCTTTTATCAATTATTTGCTCACCTTTTATGAGCAGGGCATTATCTTTATCGATAAACGATTTAAGTTGTGTAATTGATTCCGGATCAAGGTTGGAAGAGTCAGTTGAAGTAATGAAAGACGTGTTAACGTTCAGATTTTTTTCATCAAGACTTTCTTTAATATTCTGTGATTTTCCGTTTACGACAAAACAAAAATCTTTAATTCCGTTTTCTTTTGCAGATAAAATTATTCGTTCAAGTGAAGTAAGTCCCAGTATTTTATGTACGTAAACGTTTTTATCGTTTTTTGGTTTGCCCAAAAACTTATCTTCATTAGTCAATATTATGCATTTATTTATCATTTAACCGTATTCTTACACCTTTCCAACAGTACTTTACCTATGCTTTTTATTTTTTCAATTATAATTTTATGCTGTGCGAAATACCTCATATCATAAGCCAGATATGGTTTTTAGCTTTTTAATTCCAGATTATTATTTGTCCCGGTTCCCCTGAAACGTTAAAATATAACGTGATGCATTAATAATATAGTTAGTTTTTTCTAAAATCTTTTGTCTTTTTAATATAATATTCTAAAATTGTATAAATTATTCGGTTTACTTGAAAAGTCGCAATGCATTAATTTTATTATGGTAATTGACAAATTTTATATATAGGTGTAATTAGAGCAACCAAACATTATTTAACTAAAGGGAGGTATTTAACATGAAAAAGATTTTCGCGTTGATTTTAGCAGTGTCTTTCTTGGCTTCTTTCTCGGTAATGGCTGCCGATGAAGGAGTAAAGCCTTTTTACATGCCTAAGGCTGTAGAGAGCAGCGGGGATTACCCAAACATTAAGATCGGAGGACAGACATTTTTTAATTACAATTACACAAGAGCCAACGGTAACGATTTTAACTCGTTCAACATTAACAGGGTTCTTATGTCTGCTTACGGTCATGTTGCTGAAAACTGGATGTACGGGATTGCATTTGATGTTGCACCTCTTTTCAATCTCGTAAATCAGAATGTAACAATCGGCGGTAACTCAGCAACAATAGCCAATGCCAATCCTGGCGATGTTCACTTGGATATGGCTTACATGGGTTATAACTTTGGCGATCACAAGATCTATGCCGGTGTTATCGATACTGTTTTTGAAGGATACGTCCTTTACAACGTATGGGAACACAGAAGAATTGCATGGAGCCCTCTTGTAGGTAACGGTTATTCGACCGCAAACAGATGGGATTTAGGTCTTGCAGTAAACGGTTTCTTCATGGATAAAATGATTGAGTATCATTTCGGTCTTTACAACGGCGAGAGCTACTTGAATATTACCGAAGTTTCCAATCATAAAGCCATACAGGCAAGAATCAGTTTAAAACCTTTTGAAGAACTGCTTGCTTTCACAATCGGTCTTGAATATGACAAGGCAAATGCCGGTCAGGACAATCAGGTTATAATCCCCATCATCATTGCAGCGGATCTTATGGACGGAATGGTTAAACCCGGTTTAATATTCGCATGGGAAAGAATGGCGGGAGAAAATGCTTACATGATGTCCTTTATTTTCAATGCCTATGTGATGGAAAAGATCAATCCTTTCATCAGATTTGATTACGGTATTAAACAGGATATCGTAGTAGGCAGCGCCCCGACTCTAGGCGAAAAAGACGTAAATCTTTATGCCGGAGCCGGATATCATTTCAATGACTATGTAGTTGTTGATGTAGCTTTCATCTGGGCACATAATGATGCGGCGGATACTGATTCATACACATTCGGTCCTTTTGCCGAAGTCAGATTCTAAATTTAGTAGATCTGAAAAATTAAAGGCCGGAGAATTCTTATTCCCCGGCCTTTTTTATTTCAGTAATTCAGTTCAGGAAATACCTGCAGTACGGATTTTTTAAGAAAATCTCTTTGATAAAAGTCTTTATCAATTATTTCACCGTTCCACACTACGATATCGAGGTCAATAGTCCTTGGTGAATACCTGTCGGCTGTTCTTTTTCTTCCAAGGCACATTTCAATATTTTTCAAGAGATTATTTGTAGAATGTCTGTTCAAAGAGGTTTCTATCAAAAAGGCACAGTTAAGATAATCGGGTTGATCAGACCGATTTACCGGATCGGTTTTAAGAATTTCGGATATTTTTATTATTTTAAGATAAGCAGAAAGCAAATCTATTGAACTTTCAATATTTACAGACGGATTGATGTTGGAACCAACTCCTATGACGGCTGAATTCACATCGTTACCTTTCTTTAGTCATCTTTACGGAAACTGAATCGGCAAACCTTAAAGCCCCCGGCTTATCTATTTCAACAGTTGCTTTTAGAACAGGCTTAAATTCCATAACGGTTTTCAAAATATGATTTACAAGTTTCTCTAAGAGAAAAAAATTCGAATTTTCAACGGTTTCAATTATTTTTTTAGTGATATTTCTGTAGTTACATGCGTATTCAATATTATCAGTTTCAATGGCTTTTTTTGAGTCGGCTTCGACAGTAAGATTTACAATAATATCCTGTTTGTTCGTTCTTTCGGATTCATTTGCCCCGATGATTGTTCGAAGTCTTAAGTTTTTAACATTTATTATTGTAATATTTTTACTATTCATAATAATATCGGCAACTATCACTTTTTAATTAAATGTTCTCCGCCGTCACAGAAAATAATCTGACCCGTTATATAATCATTATTTAGAAGAAAGTTCACGGTGTTTAAAATACTTTTAATTGTACCTTTTCTTTTTAAGGGAATACCTTTGGCAAGATTATCTAGGTAGCTTTCGTCCTTTCCCTCAGGCGGTAAAATCAAACCCGGGGCAACGGCGTTAACTCTGATTTTAGGTGCGTATTCAAAAGCCGCCATTTTTGTCATTTCGGCCAGAGCCTTTTTGGAAATTGAATAAGCGGCGTATGAAGTCCTTTGTGAGGTTATTCTTGTGTCGAGAATGTTAATTATATGCCCCTTCTTAAAAGTTTTTGCAAAATCTCTTGATAGCCAAAAGGGTGCAGCCAGGTTTACTTTCAAATGCTTTTCTAAAAACTGAGTTGAAGTATCGGCCATCAAAGATTTTTCAAAAATGCTTGCGCTGTTAATCAGTATATCAAGATTTGAAAATTTTTCATGAACTCTGGATATAAGGTCTGATTCATTTGACAGATTGGCCTTAAATATCTCACAGCTAACATCGAGTTTGACTATTTCTGTTTGTGTGTTTTTGGCCGGTTTCTCAGATGAATTATAATGAAGCGCAATATCGTAACCGCAATTAGCCAGATAGAGGGCTATTTCCCGCCCAAGCCTCTTAGCCCCTCCGGTTATCAGTGCAACTTTTTTCATATAAGAGGCTTTACTATATGATATTCAAGCAAAAATCAACTTATCGCAAATGTAAACGGCTCAAAACCTTGCCATTAGCAGATGAATTTAGTAGATTTGCGCTACTTTTACTTAAAAATCAGATCCAAGGGGAAATTTATGGAATTAAATGATTTAAAAAAAGAAAAAATATGGAAACACTTTTTAGATTTTACAAGAATTCCAAGACCTTCCGGAAAGGAAGAGGCTATAAGAAATCATATAATAAGCTGGGCCAAAGAAAAGGGTTACGAATATAACGTAGATAAGTCAGGAAACATGATTATTAGGGTTCCGGCCAGCAAAGGTTGTGAGAAAAGCCCAATACTTTCCTTTCAGGGACATCTGGATATGGTAGCTGAACAAAATATCGATTCTAAAGTGGATCCCAATACCGACCCTCTTGACGTGTATATTGATGACGGTTGGATAACTGCCAGGGGTACGACTCTAGGGGCAGATAACGGCATAGGAATAGCAGCGGCGATGGCTATAACCGAAGAGCCTGCTCTTAAACATGCTCCTTTAGAAATTCTATGCACAGTTGATGAAGAAACGGCTTTAACCGGAGCGTTTGCCCTTGAAAAAACTTTCGTAAAAAGCAGGAAAATGATCAATCTGGATACCGAAGAGCTAGGTATATTTTATGTGGGTTGTGCAGGCGGTCAGGATACTACGTTTATTCTACCCTGTGATTTTTCACCCGTTCCTGAGGGACTTACATCGGTAAAAATAACCGTTTCAGGGCTTAAAGGGGGGCATTCGGGTTTAGACATACATCTTGGAAGGGCTAATGCCAATAAAATTTTGGGTGCTTTGCTTAAAAGCATATCTCCAGATGTAGATTTAAAGCTTGCATATATTCAGGGCGGAAATAAAAGAAACGCAATCCCAAGAGAATCAAAGGCCCACATACTAATTAATAAATCAGATGAATCGAAGTTTCATAAGATTATAGATGACATCGACTCAAAATTTCAAAAGGAATTCAGTAAAACGGATCAGGGTTTAAAAATCACGGCGCAGAAAGCTTCAAAGTATCCGGATAAAGCACTATCCGTTGAATCTCAAAAGAAACTTCTTGATCTGATTAATGATACCAGAAACGGTATTGTGGCAATGAGCAAGGATATAGAAGGGCTGGTTGAGACTTCTACCAATCTGGGTGTTATGGATACAAAAGAAAATGTTATCGAGCTTGTTAACTGCAAAAGATCGTCATCTTCAAAAGCTATGAAATCCTTAAATAAAGACTTTCATGCATTGGCCGGAAAGTACGGAGCAGATGCATCAGATGCGAATGCATATCCAGGCTGGGAACCCAATATGAAATCTGAACTTTTAAAAATCGGTAAAAACGCATGGAAGGAAAAATTCGGAAAAGAACCTCATGTTACGGCGGTTCACGCGGGGCTGGAATGCGGAATAATCGGAGAAAAATATGAAGGGATAGATATGATAGCCTTCGGTCCGGATATAACCGGTGCCCACAGTCCGGACGAAAAGCTGAACATAGAATCAACAAATAAATTTTATGAATTTTTAAAACTTTTTGTTGAGAAGCTCTCTTAAAAAATATTAGTTTTTACCGTATGTGTTTTTATCAAGTTTGTTCATCTGGTCGATTTTAAATCCAAAAAAAGGATTATTCGGAAATAATAATTTTAATTCCCTGTAATAGGCTTTGGCCTTTTTAAAGCTGCCACTTTCCTGATATATTTTTGCCAGAAGCTGAATGCTTTGCGGATAAATGCTTGATTTCCTCGATATTTTTTTAAGATAGATTATTGCTTCATCCGTTTCATCGAGATTTTTGCTTACAAGACCCAAATTGAAAAGAGCCCAGCTGTCCTTCGGGTTGTTTTTAAGGACGATCAGGAACTCTTTTTTCGCTTGGGACAGATTTCCCGTATTCAAATGTACAAGCCCCAGATTGTTATGAAGGGAAGAGGAATCAGGAAGAATTTCTAAACCTTTATTAATAAACAGTTCAGCATCAGAGTATTTAAGACCTTTTAAGGCAGCAATTGAAGCTTTTTTGATAATGTAAATATTGTCCGGGTCATGTCTTATTGCAATCTGATACCAGCTTACGGCTGAAGGCAAGTCATCCAGATATTCATATGCCAGTGCATTGTTGAAGAAATACTGCACTTTGTCCACAGGAGTATATTTTGTGTTTTGAAACAGAATCATGAAGAAGGCGGATATAATAAGGACTGTCAGCCTTAAGTACTTTTTATATCCTGAATAATTTACAAGACGAATAGAATCAAACAAAATACATGATGAAAAAGGTATTAAAGCTATTGTGATAAAGGATCTTAATTCGGCACTGGAATCGAGAAATATAAATGAAAGAAAGCAAATTAAAACATATATCCCTAAGAATAATTTTATGGGTCTGTTTATTTTTACAAGCGCCATACCGATAAATCCCAGGACAAGCAATAAGGCGCAGGAGATAAAAAGAATACAGAATACCGGGCACCCGGCGTTTTCATATGCAAAGCTTTTAGTGCCTGTATTCTCTTTAAGGGAAAACAGATCAATAATTTTCTTAGATGAATTCGACAGATAGGATGCCGGGTTATTAGCCATGCTTTTAAGTCTTTTTAAGGCAAAATGCTTATCGATGTGATTAAATTTTACTATATTCTTTTCATCCTTTTCTGCCATTAATAGCAGTTTTTTTAATGCGGCAGAGTCCATATCGGAAACTGCTTCGGTGAAAGTATTATTTTCCTCCGGCAAAGAATTCTGAGCAAAGAATTGAAGCCCAAGCTTATTGGGAAAAAACTGATGCTCTCCCGCAATCATTCTAAACCAGATCATTATGGGCAGGCATGACAGGGCAAAGAAGAAAAGGGTAAAAACTATTCTTACACGGTTTATCAGAATATATCCGGGTGCAAGTATAAGCAGGGCAAAAAGACATGCGATTAGAATGAATAGTGTAAAAGAATAAATATTTATGATTAATCCCGATAAGAGCCCTAAAATGCAGTATGCAAGAAAATTATTTTTCTTATGTATGTTTTGAATCAGCAAAATAATTAAGAGAATTGTTGTAATGCCCGGCAATAAAGGAGAAACTTTGGATTCGTAAAATAGAAAAACCGGTGTTAAAACGTAAATCCAGGAAGATAAAATTCCTACCTTCCCGCTAAATAAATTCCGAGTGATACTAAAAATAAGATAGATGTTCAAGAGTCCGAGAATTGACTGAACTATATACACTGCCTTAAAAGTTCCTGCAAAGAACCTAAAGACATCAAGAAAAATAAGATATACGGGGCTTGAAAAGAGAAGCTCGGGATTGAATATTTTTAAATAGGTCAAATCTCTTGATAGATTTAAAAAAGTTCTTCCTTCTCCGACAGGGGCGGAGAAGAATACGAAATTATTGCTGTAGCATAACTGATAAAGAATTCTTAAAATCAGCCCAAAAACAATGCATGCTACCAGCCAGAACTGTGAAGATTTTGGGTTAAGAAATTTTTTCATGAGAAGCAAAATTATATCGGGAATAGATATCTTTTAAAGTATATTCGGTATTCCCAGTTATCCGGATTTGAATCAGAGGAATCTACTCCCACCCAGGAAATTACAGCCAAACCGTCCTCATTAATGTCAACCAAGGGTTTACCTACATCAATATTTGAACTAAAGTCATGAACCTTTGTTAAGCTTTCTACATAATCGGAATCGATGGAAGTATCTGAGTAATAAATATCAAATCTTGAATCACCGGCAGGATTTTGTACTATTGCTGATAAAAGATAGTTGCTGTGTTTTTTCTGAGAAAAAGAACGGGTTATACCCGGAAAGTTTTTATAAGGTTTTTTAGTTTGATCATCCAAGTCAAGTGATGGTGTTAATGAAATATTTTCTAAATGCTCTGCAAGAGGAAGAGGCAGGTAGGATAAGGTAAAGGCAATATCCGGAAGATTTTCGTATCCATCATCTAAAATAGTTAATATATGATAATGAAAGGGATGCGGTGAGAATGGACCTTCTGGTCCAATTGCTTTCAAAATATCGGTCAAGATTTCATTTTCTGAATTAACGATGTGAGCCCTTAAGGCATTGTTAGATTGTTCATATGCCGCTATCAAATAGTGGTTGTCATCTATTATGGTTATTGATGGAGAAAGACTTTGGCCGGCTAAAAATTCATTCTCATTGTGGTCGCTTAAGTTTTCTAATGATTTATCAAATATTTGAAACACGCTTCTACCGAAATTATAATCAAAGGTTTCATAAACATAAGCAATTCCAATTATATTACTGTTATTTGTAATGTAGGGATAGAGTATGGGATTATCTTTCCATGCAGTATCTGTTGGTATTGCTATTTCTGATGAGATCAAATTATTATCAATTTGACCGACTATTAATTTATTGCCGCTTATTTGCCTGCTAAACGGGACAAGAAATCGTCCACCCATATAAATGCAGGACAGACGTACTGACGATTTTGCATTGCTAATAGTTATTGTTTCGGTTAAATCAAAGCCGTGTGAATCTAAAATCTTTATTTTTAATTGCTCGTTTTCAGGAGAAAACCAGGAAAACCCTATTCTTCCAGATTCATCCAGAGCCATGCAATATACTTCATCTAAGTATTTACCGGAGAAATGCGCTGACAGTAATTCAGAATGTTCAAACGGATAAGAAAGAGGTGTTTCATCTAAAGCCTTTTGCGATTCTATGCTCAGATTAACGGAGATTTGGGGATTTCCTAAAGAAAAGTCTATCATGGTCGATTCGTTTGATCCGATATGAGTGACTATCCACTTATGAATCGTGTCGGTTTCATCGTCACATTCGCCGAAACTCTTACTGTTGCAGGTAAAAGCGGTTATTTGAATACTGTAATTGTCGCTATACTGAACGGAAGGAACCTCGACGGCACTGGAATATTGTGAATCCGGACTCCTTCTTGATTGAGAGGTGTAGACGTTACCGTCGGTATCTGTCAGAACAACATCTATTCTATCTATAAAGCCCGGGACATAATCAATAGCCGCATCAACAGGTTTTGCCTTCCGGCCGGTTACTGATGATCTTATTCCCGGAAACTCGGCTTTAATAGTAAAAGTGCCCAGTGTTCTATATTGATCAAAATAACAGGAAGTCAAAAATGTTATAGATAAGAGTAAAAAAATTGTGATAATTTTACGGTTAAGCATTTTTGTCTCGAATATTATGAATGTTTTAATCTAAAATGTAATACTAAATACTCTTAATGGTCAAAGAATAAAAAATACGGCTTATTTTACTGTATGTTCAGGGGCATTTGGAACCCCTTCTTTCCTTTTTCCTTCGGTTAGGTTTGGCAATATTTTTGAAGGCGAATGCTTTTTTAGGAATTTAAGGTAATCGAATACCATCGTTCTTTTAAGTAGCTGTATTGCCCTTGCCGGATCCACCCCCTTGGGACACACCCTTGAACATTCCCCGCCGTAATGGCAGCTGTACGCGCCGTTAGTGGCTCCTGCAACTTCCTTCCTCTTGTTAAACCCGTCATCCCGGGTGTCCGAGTTGTATCTTTGACTTGCGGTTAACGGCATGGGACCGAGGTACTCTTTGTCGGTTGCAAGAGTAGGGCAGGCGGCCATGCATGCGCCGCACTTTATGCAATAAGCAAACTGTAAGTATTTAACAAGGTCTTCAGGTGATTGATAATATTCGCCTGAAGGGTTTTTCATCTCAATTGAGCCTTCCCTTAAAATAAAAGGGAATAGACTTTTATGCTTGTCGAGCATCGGGGTTAGATCGGGGACCAGGTCCCTTACTATCCCGAAATTTGGTAATGGACCAATGCATAAAACATTTTGTGTAACGTGAAGAATCTGTGTATTACAGGCCAGCGCCGGTTTATTGTTAATCAGCATTGCGCATGAACCGCATACTCCCATTCGGCAGGAATATCTCATACCCAACGTAGAATCATGATTCCACTTTAATTCATGAAGTCCGTCTAAAACAGTCATGCCCGGGTGAACCTTTACTTGAAAATTCTGCCAGTACGGTTCATTGTCCTTCTCGGGATCAAATCTTCTTACCTTAAAGGTAATTTCTTTTACGGATTTAGAATTTGTCATTTTATCAAAAACCTTTCTTTAGATTTTATCTGCCAGCATTTTAGCGGCTACAGCAGCGTAAGTTCCGAATACAAAAAGTCCCGCCCCTCCTAGCCACAGCATAACCGTTACGAATTTTTTAAGACTCTTCCCTGGATTAAGCTCAAAAATTATTGTCCTGAGTCCGTAAAGTCCGTGATAGAGGGCCGCTCCTAATAGAACTATGTAAGTAACAGCAAAGAACATGGATTTCATTCTAAAAAGCACGTTGTCCCATTCAATGGCCCTGCCTTCTGCGGGGCTTAAGTATCCCCAAATAAGATCAAGATGTTGAATGGCCATGTGAAGACCGAGAAATACTAAAACAATAACTGCTGTTATGATATGCCATGTCCATAATTTGGTTTCGCGCATTTTAAACTCCTAAAACTTAAAAGGATTTAAGCTGCATTAGGTTGTATATTCCAAAAAAGCAAAGAACGCCTGCAATCAGGTAAGTGATATAAACAAGCGGTCTTTGAACATTTAAAGAGGTTTTGTAAGGATAAATGGGCTCTTCAGGATTGCCTACCGCAAAGCCAAGTTCTACCATTACAAGTCTTATTCCGTTAACCGCATGAAATGCAAAGGCTGCAAACACTAAATACTCACCCAGAAGAAAAACGGGATGATGGACAGCATTCATGGCTCTTTCCCACGCTGCCTGACCGAAGGCTCTTGAGGAGGTTACCATAATGTGCAGCAGGAAATATGAAAGAATACCGAGCCCTGTAATTCTATGAAGAGTGTAGGTGTATCTTTCAATGCCCCAGCTTCCGCCTACGGCCCATCCTTTAATTCCCAGCCTGTTATCATATCTTTTAACTTCCATTTTTTTCTCCTTTAATACTTTCTCTCCACAGGTTTCCATTTTGTAATGGTAACCGGTTTATATCCGAGATCAGGTGCGCCGTCTTTTTTATAAAAAACCAAAGAATGTTTGAGCCACTTTTCATCGTCTCTTTTTGTAAAATCTCGTCTTGAATGTCCTCCTCTTGATTCTTCTCTGGCAAGGCCCGCAGTTATGAGAGCTTCCGCCAGATCCAGAAGGTTTTCGGTTTCTAAGGTGTTTATGAGATTTGTATTGTAGACTTTCGCCTTATCCTTAACAAAAACATTTTTAAAGCGTTTTTTAAGTTCCCTGACCTTTTCAAGAGCCTTTGCCATATTTTCGCCTGTTCTGTAAACTCCCATGTTTTCATCCATCAGTTTTCTCAGTTCCTGCCGCAGATGATACGGATTTTCCTTTCCGTTTTTACCAAGTGTATCTTCAAATACTCTTTTAAATTCACTTTCGACCTTTTCTTTAGGCGGTTCTTTAAGTGAAGGTTTAGTCTCCAGATACTTTACTATTTCTGCACCGCAAATATTTCCCCACACAAGGCACTCGGCCGTTGAGTTTGTACCCAGTCTGTTTGCACCGTGTAGTGATGTGCAAGCCACTTCTCCTCCTGCCCATATTCCCTTAACCTTGGTCGCTCCGTTAATATCTGCTTCTACCCCGCCCATGGAATAATGAGCAACAGGACGTATGGGAATGGCGTCTTTTATTGGATCAAGGCCCAAAAATTTCATGCAAACTTCCCTTATCAAAGGAAGAGCTGTATTAATTCTTTTCGCTCCCAAATGTGTAAGATCAAGTTCAATGTAGCCCAGTCCGTCAACCGAATCAAAACCCCTGCCTTCCAGTATTTCCGTTGTTTCAGATCTTGAAACGATGTCCCGTGGTGCAAGCTCCATCATTTTGGGAGCATAGTTTTCCATAAAACGCTCACCCTTGTTGTTTTTAAGATAACCGCCTTCCCCCCTGCAACCCTCGGTCATTAAAATCCCGGAAGGAACAAGTCCGGTAGGATGGAACTGTATAAATTCCGGGTCCTCCAAAGGAATTCCGGCACGGTAAGCGTAGGCCTGTCCGTCACCGGTTACGGTCTGAGAATATGTCGTGAAGCCGTAAAGGGTCCCCATCCCGCCGGTAGCAATCATCAGAGCTTTGGCTTTTAAAAGTTCAAATTTACCGTTCATGGCATCGTAAACTGTTAAGCCGGCAAACTGTCCGTCTTCGACTAAAATACTTGTTACGAAAACTTCGTCGTATCTTGTGAATTTATCGTTATATCTGAGCAAATGATCGTAAAGGCATTGCATTTCAAAAAAGCCTGTTTTATCGGCAGCCATTGTTGCCCTTGGATAGCTGTGTCCTCCGAAAGGTCTTTGGAGAATCCTTCCGTCATCCCTTCTTGACCAGGGAAGTCCCCAGTGATCCAAAAGTTTAATTTCAAGAGGGCAGATTTTTACAAACTTATCAACTACGTCCTGATCGGCTAAAAAATCCGAACCCTTTATTGAATCCCAGCAATGAAGATCGAAACTGTCACCTTCCTCTTCCCTTAAAACAGCAGCGGTTCCTCCTTCGGCACATACCGAATGGGCTCGGTTAAGCTGCACCTTTGATACAAGGCCCATGTCAACGGAATTTCCCATATTACGTGCTATCTCGACAGCGGCTCTTAATCCTGCCAGTCCCGTTCCGAATATCAGCACATCGTGGGTTTTAGGTTCGGTCATCTCATCATCCTCCAGGCTTAAAAAATGGCTTCCCCCCGCAAGTTCTAACTTAATTTGAAAGTATACCTTTATTAATACAAAGTAGAAAAATGTCAATAAATTTTGCTAGTTAATGTCGCGGGCAAGTCTTTTGAAAACTGCAAAGTCACTTTGGGAAAAGACTTTCTCAAAGCTTTTTGATTTTTCAAGATAGGAAAACAGCTCAATTGAACTTTTCGGCCAGATAACGTAGTCAACCGGGTAGCAATTAAGTAATTTGTTCCTGTCTTCATCACTGCCGTATGCGATCTTGCGAAAGTCGAGATAAACAAGATTCGGGTCGTAAAGGTAGGATCTTCCGTCCGTAAAAACTTTGTATGCAGGATACAGTTTATGAATTATGTATGTGCCGTATTCATACGGATTAAAAATATTTCCGCCTTTTTCGCTAAATTTAAGATACTCGATAGAGGGATCAATCCCTGAATAAAGGTTATGGTATTTTCGCGGCACAGAGAAACCGTACAGGGAGATTATAAGCAAAAATATACACAAAATTATTTCAAACGGCTTTGGGTAAGTTTTACGCTTTACAAATCTTTCTGATACTGATTTCAAAAGATTGTCAATCTGTGACAGAAAAACCGGGGCCGCGGCTATCAGAAATAAAATCAAATAACGTACACCGTACAGGGTCATAAAAAAGGTCGCGAAAATGACTAGTCTGACATTTAGAGCCCGATGTTTTGTCTTAAAAATAAATATTATCGTAAAAACTGTCAGTAAAACCCAGGTCATATATTCACCTGAGGAGTTCATGCTTAATGCCTGAGTAATATCCACTCCCTTGTATGCGAATGAGAAAACCCTGTAATAAAAGTCTTTGAAACTTAAATAATGATAAGGATTACAAAGCGATGCCGCAAATAGTACCCCGCTCAATGCAGAAAATCTCTTTATCCCTTTTATCGATTCTTCATTTTTTTCAATATGAAACTCAAATATGAAAGCAAAACAGCTTATAAGGGCAAATATTATTGAAATGACAAAGCTCGGGTGTGAGTTCACCCAGAATACCTGTATAATAAATGCAGCTATCAGGGATTTGCCAAGCGTGAATTCTTTCAAAATGAAAAAATAGTAAAATAAAAAGAAATATAAACACATTAAAACTTCCGCTCTTATGACAAACCAGGAGTGATAGAATAGAATTACTAAAAGACTGTAAATAAAAATCGATTTGTATGAGTAACCTTCCTTTTTAATCAGCCAGAAGAAGTAAAAAATAAAACTGAAAACGGCAGGGATTAAAACCAACAAAAGCTTTTCACCGCCAATACTGTAAAGGCAGTAAAATAGAATATTAGGTACCCACTCGATTACTCTCCAGAAAGTAAAGCCCGTATTAAACGAAAAAACATCCCTTGTCGGCAGGGACGTTAATTCAAATATTCTTGCTCCTCCGTCCAGATAGTAATATCCGTCTGCCTGAATTGCGCTGAAATGATATATCAGGGTAAAAATCAATAGCCCTAATGCGTATTTTAGATATCTGTTTTTTCCTTCTTCCATGTTTATTCGAGAAATTCGGGGTTTTCTCCCTGTAGTCTAATTCCGTCAGTAATAATTTCCCTTACTTTTAAGATTACATTATCGCCCGGATATTTTTCCCCTAGTGAATCTATATCGCAAAGGCATCTATGGATATTACCCATGGCACATTTTGATAAACCGTTAAGAATTTGCTCGGAATGAATTGAGCCGGAGCTTTTGATAAATGAGACAGAATCTTTATAAAGTCCGGGTGTTTTTGTAAATGGAAGAGTTCTGCTCTGTGCAAAAAGCACAGCAAGGCAAATTAAAACCAGAAGCGCAGTTAATGAGTTAAAAAATAAAAGCCCGATGTTTTTAAGCGAAAGGCCGGTCGATCGTATTTTCTTGATATTAAACTTTAATATGAATGAAATTGTTATTAAAACAACAAGTATCCATCCTGCTATGTGAACACCGAGAAAAAACATATTATTCATTTAAATTTTAATTATCTTGCTG
>CAYYBZ010000004.1:14194-23738 GCA_964470285.1 uncultured Oligoflexia bacterium | reverse complement strand
CCTATGATAAGAGAAACAGGGTTATAGAACAGAGGGGACCCGACAGAAAAATAACAAAGTATACTTACGGGAAAAAGGGTAGAAACTATTTATATGCCGTAGTGAAGGATAATCAGGGTTTTTATCAAAAACTTGAATTTTATCCGGAAGAGAGAAAAACCGTACAAAGAGATTCAAAAGGGAATAAGGTAACAACAATAATTGACCGAACATGCAATAAGCCGGCGAGAGTTGTCGATTCCAACGGAAACGGTGAAAGATATGAATACAACAAGGCCGGAGATTTAATAAAGAAAAAAGATTCAGAAGGAAACACCGTTTCTTACCAATATGATTCGAGAGTTAATTTGATTTCCCAAATTACCGATCAGAAGGGCAATAAATTAAAGTTTTTATATGACCCTCGGGGTAATCTTACCTATGCCAATCTGGATAAAGAAGGCTGGGTTAAGATCCGCTATGAAAAGCACGGAAAAGTTCAGTCATTGGCCGACAGCAAGGGGAATATTGTTTCTTTTACATATACTTACTTTGGCATGCCCAAGACCATGAACAAAAAGTTCAAAGGAAAAAATGTCGGGACCATTTTCGTTAAATATACACCTACCGGTGATGTTGACAGTGTATCTTATAAGCCGAATGACACGAGGATTTCTGAGGACATAAAGAAAACAATTAACAATATCCTGGAACTTTTAAGACCCTCGGGAATTGATTTCAGAATATAAAAAATATCTTTTCAAATATCCCTTTTTTCTTTTTTGGTTGTTTATTGAGTTTTCCTGTATCAAGCTTATCAAATTCTTCAAGTAGTTCTTTTTGTTTTTTAGAAAGCTTGTTAGGCGTTTTTATAAAAATATGAAATATGTGATCGGCTTTTCCAAAACCTCTTAAACTGGGGAATCCCAGATTTGAAATTTTCTTTCTCGTTCCGCTTTGTGTACCTTTATCAATTTTTAACGTCTTTTTTCCCTGCATTGTTTCAACTTCTATTTCACCTCCCAGGGCCGCTAAAGGAAATGATATCTCCTCTTTGCTTATTATGTTCCCGGATTCGTCCCTTTCGAAAGTCTCATGGGGGATTACGTTTATTTCGAAAAACATATCTCCATAAGGGCCTCCTCTTTTACCGGGTTCTCCCTCTCCCGAAAGCCTTATGGAAATACCCGAATCAATGCCTGCGGGAATTTTTACCTTTAATTTTTTCCGCTCTAAAATTCTGCCCTCGCCTTCGCAATCCTGACAGTATTCCTTTATAATATGGCCCTCTCCCCTGCACTCCGGACACGTAGTCCTGACAGAGAAGAATCCCTGGGATCTCTGAACACGCCCCTGCCCTCTGCATGTCGGGCATTCGTTTGGACTGGTTCCGGGTTTAACACCCGATCCCGCACAGTTTTTACATTCAGTATATTTTTCAAGATCAATCTCTTTTTCGCAACCTTCGTAGGCTTCCTCAAAAGATATCTTTAAGGGTGATTGAATATCCCTTCCCCTGACAGGTCCACTTCTTCTCCTTGATCCTCCCCCGAAAAAGGCATCGTCAAATCCGAAAAAGTTTTCAAAAATATCTCCGAATGAGGAAAAGATATCGTTCATGTCACTAAAACCGGAGAATCCCCTTCCGCGTAGCCCGTCAAAACCGTATGAGTCGTAAATCTGGCGTTTTTCAGGATCCCTTAAAACTTCATAGGCCTCGGAAGCTTCCTTAAATTGTTCCTCGGCTTTAATGTCCCCGGGATTTCTGTCGGGATGATACTTTTTTGCTATTTCCCGGTAGGCTTTTTTCAGTTCGTTGGCGGTAGCGCTTCTTTGAACACCAAGTATTTCGTAATAATCGCGTTTGTTCATGTTTTACCAGTTTCTACTTTTTCAATAATTTTAAGGTTTCTCTAAATACACCAATATCTTATAAATGTAAAATGCGCATTAAGGGCGGGATGTCAAGCAGCCATTGAGCTAAATATGAATATTAATTCTAAATAATTGTTTTAATTTTCCGGAAGCTCGAAGTTCAGGCTTAAATCGTCAAGTATAGGCGTATAGGTCTGATCAAGAGTATAAAAATAAACCTCTATTTGAATCCATCTTAAATCCGGAACAAGCCCCCCAAGATCCGCCGGTGAAACGTCAAATAGTTGAGTATAAGAGGCCGTTTCAATTTCTTCTTCGCTTGCGGCGCTCCTGACTCTAACGCTAACCTGAGTTGAATCGTTAACCTTGGCGCTCCAGCTTACACCGGTCCAGTGAGGTTCATCGTAACCTGAATCAAATTTAACTCTCCAGAACCCTGAGTTTCTCAAAACAGTCGAAAAAAGCCCGAAACCAACAAAGTCGCTGTAAGAATATGTTCCTGTTCCGGTATCATAAGTTTCTCTTTTATCCGAATTGTTTACTGCCGGATCGGGATCTATATCCCGGTCAATTATTTTTGTGATTTTACTTGGATTGCCCCCCTGATTGACAGCCCACACATTTCCGTAAAGGTCTCCGGAGACTCCGACAGGCTTAGATCCGCCGGTATTGACTTTGCCAAGATAACCGCAGTTATATCCGTTGACTTCCTCTTCCTGAGCACAGTAATCATTTCCGACTTCCATCTCCCCTTTATTAACACCCGGGTCAAACTTGTAAACGAGATTGCTGCTTGAATCGGCAACCCAGATATAGCCTTCTGTATCCTTTCCAAGCCCCCTTGTCGCAATACTGGTATCGTCGGGATCGGCCGTGAAAGGACGTAAATCAATAATTATTCTGTCGGATAAATCGTCCTTATTGAATTTTGTAATGTGTCGGGAAATACTTCCTATCCAGGGATTATCATTATCATCGATGACAATTCCGTAAAGGCTTGTACCGCAAAATTTATCAAGCATTTCACCGCTTGCCGTATCAATCTTACTTATGAATCCGGAACTTATACTTCCGTCCAATTTTCCTATGACATAGAGATTGCCCAGAGAATCAACAGCGGCTCCGTAAGTCGTAGCATCCTTAAGACCGTCCGGTGAAGCATCGGTACAATCTGTATCCGTTGAATCACCTGCAAGACTAATCACAGGAAAACTGTCAAGTATTATCAAATTTCCGTTTATATCTTCACCGGGGCTTATTTTATACATCCGGGCAACTCCGTCATTGTCAACAGAATCACCTCCCGTACCGACCCACACAAATCCGTTTTTATCTATTGCCAGTGAATGTGCAATGTGATCGTCCGGCAGCTGAATCTTGCCTCTTACATTCCCTTCTTTATCAATTTTATAAACGCCTCCGTTACCGGAAGTCCATATTCCCCCGCCAACCCAGCAATTTTCATCCCTGTCTATGGCGGTTCTTGAAGGTCTGATAACAGATTCTGATCCGAATTTCGGAAGATCTACAATTTTTGTAAGCGCGGCGTTAGCAGGTTCGTCTATATCGTGTATGTAAACTCTATCTTCCTGATGAACTGCAATGCAAACCGTAGTCGGTCTGAAATCTTCTTCACCGCCCACTCCCAATTGAAGGCCGTTTCCGGAATCTGTGGGCTCGACATCCTCAAATTCACCCTGGGAAAAATCAATTCCGGCCGACCAGGAAATAGCAAAGGGTTCATATTCTAATTCGGTACCCGGAGGAGCAGGTGTAGGTGTGGCGGTAACTACTGTTCTGGGATCAAGATAATAGCCGCTGCCGCATGAATGGATGAACGAGATAATCATAGATACTGAAACGCCCATCATGAGAATGAGCGATAAGATTCTTAGATAATTATTTTTATTTTTTTTCATTAAATTGCTCCCTTTAAAGTGGAGTAAATTACACCCGTTTACTTCGCCATATATTATAATATTTTCAAAGATTTAAAACAACAAGGTCCTTCAAAGAAAAAAAGTATTTAACTGACGGATCAGAATAAATTGTAATTGACCGTTATCATTTGCTAATTACACGATATTTTTGTTTACATAAACCTGTTTGTATAATTAGAAATATCCACATATTGCTAATTTTTAGCTAGCTTAAAATTTTGATATTTGAGGAATAATTGATATCGGGGGATACTTTTAATCAGTATCCCCTGACAATCAATTAAATCGGTAAGAATTAGATTTTTCCGTAAAGCATGAAAGCAATAACCAGGGCGTAAATTATAAGGGATTCGATTAGAGCCAAACCGACTATCATCGGTGTGAATATTTTGCCGGATGCCTGAGGGTTTCTTGCGATTCCCTCTAGGGCCGCCGCGACAGCTCTACCCTGTCCCAAAGCTCCGCCGAATGCCGCTATTGCGATTCCGAAGCCTGCTGCTATCGCAAGCCACTTTTGAACTTCGGGGGCCGTTGAACCGGGACCCTCTGCAAAAGCGCTGAAGGCAAAACCGAGTACCAGCAGGAAGACTATACAGGTTCCAAATTTTTTAAGCATCGCTACATCTCCTTAAATAATTAAAATTAATGATCATGTGATACAGCCAGTGATATATAAATCATTGACAGAAGTGTAAAAACCAAAGCCTGAATTATCGCTACAAGTAACCCCAAAAACAGAAATAAAACGGGTATTGCAACTGGGACAAGATCTGAGAAAATACTTAAAACCGCATGATCTCCGTTTATATTTCCGAAAAGCCTGATTGAAAGCGACATCGGTCTGAAAACGTGAGATACGATTTCGATGGGGAAAAATATTAAAGAAAGAAAAATTCCGAAAATTCCAGTTATAGGGGCCATAAAATGCTTTAAATATTTCATCCCGTGTTCTTTGAGCCCGTAATAGTGTGTGGCAATAAAAATGCAAAGACCGCAGGCTAAATTCGTATTCATGTTTTCCGTAGGAGGGAGAAAGCCCGGGATAAGTCCTAAAAGGTTTGATAAAAGAATAAAGATAAAAACCGTTCCTAAAAGCGGAAGATATTTTTCTCCTTCTTTTCCGATTATATCATTTGCCATGTTTGCCAGCTTTTCAATCAATGTTTCCAAAATGTTTTTTATGGAAATTTTATCATCCGGAATGACATTATTTTGCGGATTTTTCATTTTTATATAGACGACAATTGATACGGTCGTAAGAATTATGAACACAAAAATAGCCGTCGCAACATGGATGTTATCGTGATTTACAAAAGGGAATATTGCTTCAAAATAGTTCATGATACATTGTTACCTTCATCAGCCTTTTCCTTTGCGGTTTTTACACCTGCCAGTAAAAGGGAAATTAAAACGACTGAAGTTCCTATCAGAAAAAACACCTTATCTACAAAGTGCCATTTGGCAACTATAAAAAAGAAAAGCGCCGCCAAAATTATAAATTTTATTAAATATAAAACCAGCGGTAAGGGCTGGATTTTGCCCTCCCCAAAGGCCTTTTTTATTAAATGCGCCATAATATAGAAATTAAGCATCATAATCGACGCACCAAGAGCGATACCTAGGGTTTTTTGAGCGGACCAGAAAAAAAGACTTAAGCCCACATAGGCCAAACCTATTAAGAGATTATACTTATGAGTGTTTTTAAGTATCTGATCCATTCTCGCCCGAATTCATTATCTTTTTGGCCCTGGCATATATCATAAAAAATATTTTTACGCTTACGATTCCTGCAAGAATTACAAGTATGATCGTATAGCGTTTGCCCGAGCCCTTTAAATTATCAAGCCAGTTGCCCAGAATAAATCCTGCCAAAATCGTAAAAGAAAATTCAAGCAGCAAAGCTACTATAACTAATACGTTTTTGGTGTACTTCTTCGGCAACTTTTCCTTCTTAAGGCGCTATTATTTATGACTATTTTGAAGAAATGTCAAGAAATTGTGATATTTACTAATCCTTTAGTCGATTTAAGGACTTTTGTCTCTCTTTAATACCTGCCATGCGTATTTCTATGACTTTTCTGGAAGGATACTCTTTCAAAAGCTCCTGATAAATTTGAAGGGCGTCCTTGAATTGTTCCTTTTCCTCGTAACATCCGGCAAGACCGAATTTTGCCTGAATAAAGTTTTTGGATTGTTTATATTGATTCATCACCATATTGAAATAATTAATGGCCTTTTCATATCTGGAGTTAATATAGTGAATATTTCCTATCTGATAGATTACATCCCCTATATATTTTGATTTCGGGTAATTTTTTAGAAGGCTTTCAAATTCGATCAGGGCCTGCGGGTAATTTCGTATCTGCATATAGCAGGATGCTATCTGAAATAAAAAATTGGGGGCATTTTTAGAATCAGGATTCCAGTCAATTAGCTTTTGATATTCTACTATTGCCCTTTCGCAGTCGTTTAACTTGCTCTGATAAATGTCCGCTATTCTTTCCTGAGCCTTAACCGTATATTTATCAACGGGGTAATTACTGACAAGCTCCTGAAAGTACATTAATCCTCCGCTTGCATCTCCTATGTACTGATAAGTTATGTCCCCCATTTTATAGATTGCTTCGGTGACCCTTGAGCTTTTGGGATGCTCTCTTACAAACGAAAAATACATCTCTACGGCGCTATGGTATTTGCCTTCCCTGAAATATTTTTCACCCTGTGAAAAATCAGATGACGTGCAGGAACAGAAGTGGAGAAATATGATTATTAAATATAAAAGTTTCAACTTCACCGTTCGATCTGATTAAAGGTTTTTCATTACATCAATAAAATCCGCATAAGGTATTGCTGTCCAGCTTTCTGCTTCCAATGCGCCGAGTGATCTTGTAAGCATAGACACTTTGGCCGCGGTCCCGGAATCAGGGGCCTCGAAAATATCCATGAAGTCATACCTGCCTAAAAGCGCATAATGAGAAATCCATTTAACTCCGGGACAGTTTTTAGCAACGGCTTTTTTCCACTCTTCGCCTTTTTTCTGTCTGCTTTTTAAATTTGATGTAATTTCGGGTCCTAATTTTGTCATAAGTATGAAAGTAGCCATATTAAACCTCCCTTTTTAAAGCACTCTAATCCAGTAATTTTAGGATTTCAAGTAAAGTTAATAAGCTTGCCATATTCTCTTTACTGTGACCCTGTGTTCTACGTACAAAGCTTAGTAAAACAAGCCTCAATTTTTAATAAAATGTTTTAAATTTTACCTGTGATATAATTCTGCGGATAATGGTTAAAAAAATTCTTATAATATTAATGTTGCTGTTCCCCTTTCAAATAAAGGCCGAAACTACTAAAAGGCCTTCCGCGGAAATTCACTTTAAGACCGGAGTTAAATCCCTGATTTTAAAAGATGCCGACAGAGCAATAAAAAGCTTTACCGAATGTCTTAAAACCGATTCCTCTCACTTAAGATGCAGTTGGGAAATGGGATGGGCCTATTACCTAAAAGGTCACTGGAGCAAAAGCGTTGAATACTGGGAAAACACAAAGGGCATGCTCCTGGCCGTTGACATGAATAAATTAGACGAAGCAAAAAAGAAAAAATATACCGAAATCAGGAATGTTATAGAAGATTCCATAAAAACCGTAAGACAGCTTAAAAAGCTGCCCATACGCATTGAATCACATAAAAGAAGCTCATCAAAATCACATGAAAAAGAGATTAAATCAAAAGACGGGCAAAGGGTGATAAAAATTCGTGCTGTTGGCGATGTTATGATGGGCAGTGATTTTCCCGCCAACTACCTGCCCTCAGGTTCAAACAGGAATATTTTAAGATATACAAAAAAGTATTTAAAAAATGCAGATATAACGTTTGCAAATCTTGAAAGCTCATTTTGCTCTAAAAATAGCCGTACAGACAAATGCTCAGGTGATTTACGTAAGTGCTATGCATTCAGAACACCGCTTAAGTTTCTGGATTTTATAAAAGAATCCGGAATCGACCTTGTCAGCCTTGCAAACAATCACGCAAACGATTTCGGAGAAAATTGCCGTATTCAGACCGAAAGAAGACTTAATGATCTTGACATAAAATGGTCGGGACGTCCCGGCACTTATGCACACCTGGAAATAAAAAATGCAAAAATAGCAATGATTGCATTTCACTATAACGTTTCGTCCAATTATCTCAACGATCACTTAAGCGCCTCAAGGAAAGTAAAAGAGCTTTCTGATAAACATGACATTCTAATAGTTTCTGCTCACTGGGGAGCTGAAGGATTGGGAGCGATAAGAACTCCTAAGAAAAGAGAAATCTATTTTAAGGAAGACCGCGGCAATACGGTTGAATTTGCAAGATTAATGATTGATTCCGGTGCTGATATTGTCCTGGGCCACGGTCCTCACGTTGTAAGGGCAATTGAAACCTACAAAAACCGTCTCATTGCTTACTCTTTGGGTAACTTCCTTACTTACGGACGTTTCAGTCTTCATTCATATCTAAAAAACGGAGTCATACTTGAGGCCAATCTGGACAATAACGGTCAATTTTTATGGGGCCGGCTGATTCCCACTGTTCAGAAGAGTAAGGGAATCGCTTATTACGATAAACAGAAAGTATCTGTGGATCTTATAAGAGCTCTTACAAAAGAGGATTTTCCGGAAAGCCGAATCGATATTGCTTTAGACGGTACGTTCGTACAGAAATGACCGGCGGTTTTCAGAGTTTGCGCCCGTTTCCCTTATTCCCGTTCTTTTTCTTCTTTGGCTTTGGTTCGGGTTCTCCTACATTCATTTCAAGCTGTTTGTCCTCGTCGTCGTCTTCCTTTATGATTTTAGCGATGTTTGCAAGCTTTTCTTCCTTTTCAACGTTCACCAGCCTTACCCCTGCCGTATTACGACCGATTGTTTTGATATCTTTGGCATGCATTCTGATAAGCTTACCCTTATTAGTAATAATCATTATATCATCCTCATCGGAAATTTCTAAAGCGCCGACGACATGACCGTTTCTCTCGCTTACCTTGATCGTGATGATACCCTGACCGCCTCTTGCCTGTTCCCTGTATTCTTCCGTTGAAGTTCTTTTCCCGTAACCGTTATAAGTTGCCGTCAGAATAGTTGTCTCCCGATCCAGAACTTCCATGCTTACGACCTCATTGTCGCCTTTCATTCTGAAGGCAATGACTCCCGAAGCGGTTCTACCCATCGACCTGACATCGGATTCTTTAAATCGTATGGCCTTTCCGTTCTTTGCGGCCAGGAATATATCCTGATCTTTTTCGACAATGCCTGCCGATATTAATGCATCATCCTTCTTTATTTTAACGGCTATTATTCCCGATGGTCTGGGGCTTGAAAACTCCAGTAGATCGGATTTTTTAATAATTCCCTTTTTTGTAACCATTACGACAAATTTGTCTTTTTTAAATTCCTTTACTGGAAGTATGGCCTGAATTCTTTCTCCTTCACTCTGTTTCATCTTTATTAGATTGACGATGGGCTTTCCTCTTGCCACCCTGCCCGCTTCGGGAATTTCATAAACCTTAAGCCAGTACATTCTTCCAAAGTTGGAAAGTATAAGCAGGTAATTATGTGTTGAGGCCACAAAAAGTTTTTCTAAGAAATCTTCTTCACGAACACCCATTCCGACTTTTCCCTTACCTCCCCTTCTCTGACTTCTATACGTTGTCAGAGGATTACGTTTTATATAACCGCCGTGTGTTACCGTAACTACCATATCCTCTTCTACT
>CAYYBZ010000004.1:0-14184 GCA_964470285.1 uncultured Oligoflexia bacterium | reverse complement strand
TAAGATCTTCTTCCGTAAATTCCTGAACCTTCCCAACTATCTCGGTTTTTCTCTTATCTCCGTACTTTTTCTTAATCTCTTCCAGCTCCTCAACAATAATGTTGTAAATAAGCCTTTCGTCAGCCAGGATTTCCTTTAATTTTTCGATCAGCTTACAGACTTCTTTATAGTCGTTTATTATCTTTTCACGCTCAAGACCGGTAAGTCTTTCAAGCTTCATATCAAGGATTGCCTTTGCCTGAATATCGGTTAGCTTGTAGGTTTTTATAAGTTGTTCTTTGGCTTGGGCTCCGTCTTTGGCTTTCCTTATCAGCTTTATGATCTCATCTATGTTCTCAATTGCTATTTTTAGTCCGAGCAAGATGTGCGCTCTTTCCTCCGCCTTTTTAAGATCAAAAAGGCATCTTCTTGTAACGATTTCTTTTCTGTGAATCGTGAATAAATCAAGAGACTCTCTTAAATTGATAACCCTGGGCTGATTGTTAACCAGCGCAAGCATGATAATTCCGTAAGAGGTTTGAAGCTGTGTGTGCCTGTATAGCTGGTTTAAGGTGATTTCGGCAATAGCGTCTCTTCGAAGCTCTATTACAATTCTCATTCCGTCCTTGTCCGATTCGTCTCTTAAGTCGGTAATACCGTCGATTTTTTTATCTCTTACAAGGTTCGCTATATCTTCCAGGAGCTTTGCCTTATTTATTTGATAGGGAATCTCAGTTACTATTATTCTTTCCCTGTCTTTGGCATAAGTTTCAACTTGTGCTTTAGCTCTTATAACTACTTTGCCTCTACCGGTTTTATAGGCCTGTTTAATACCGCTTTTGCCGTAAATTATACCGGCCGTAGGAAAATCAGGGCCCTTAACAATGCTTAAAAGCTCCTTTTCTTCCATTTGCGGGTTTTTTATAAGCTTTATTGCCGCCTCTACAACTTCAGTTAAATTATGAGGAGGGATATTTGTCGCCATTCCTACAGCAATTCCCGAAGAACCGTTTACAAGAAGCTGGGGAATCTTTGTAGGTAAAACCAGCGGTTCTTCAAGGGTGTCATCATAGTTTCTTCCGAAATCGACAGTATCTTTTTCAATGTCTTCAAGAAATTCTTCGGCTACTCTGGCAAGTCTTATTTCGGTGTATCTCATTGCCGCCGCAGCATCTCCGTCAACCGAACCGAAGTTTCCCTGTCCGTCTACAAGCATGTATCTCAATGAAAACGGCTGCGCCATTCTTACTATACTGTCATAAATGGCCGCATCACCGTGCGGATGATACTTACCCATGACATCACCGACAACCCTTGCCGATTTTTTATGCGGTTTTGAATGAACGTTGTTCATTTCATTCATTGCATAAAGTATGCGCCTGTGAACCGGTTTTAACCCGTCTCTGACGTCCGGAAGCGCCCTTCCGACTATTACGCTCATCGCATAGTCTAGATAAGATTGAGTCATCTCATCTTCTATGTTCACCGAAACAATGTTTTTATCTTTTGTCGTATCCATCATTATCAATCACCCTTAAACATCCAGATTTTTTACTCTCATGGCATTTTCCTGAATAAAGTTTCTGCGGGGATCAACCTGATCCCCCATCAGAGTAACAAATATATCGTTTGCTAAAACGGCGTCCTCAATGTTGACTTTTATAAGAGATCTCGTTTGAGGATTCATAGTTGTTTCCCAGAGCTGCCTGGGATCCATTTCGCCCAAACCTTTATATCTTTGAATAGTAAGGCCGGATTTACAATAATTCATAACCGTTTCTAAAAGTTCTTCTGTATTTTTTACGATTTTTTCCTTTGAGTCGGTTGAAACCGTGTAAGGGGGTAACCCGAACTTTTTCAAAGGTTCGGCATATTTTTTAAGCTCTGCATACTCAGGAGATTTCATAAACTTGTAGTCAATGAAAGTATCCTTTCTCATCCCCTTTGATTTTGATGTAACGGAATACATAAAGGTTCTGTGTTCCTTATCTTCTTCTAAGGAATAAATAAGAGGGGATATTTCGGGATAGGCAATCTTAATATACTGGCTTACTGTTTTTCTTGCATATTCGAGCTTCTTCTTATCCGAGAGATTTTTTTCATTTAGCTCCGAGACACGAATAAATGCGTCCACTACACGGAAATCTTTTTTTTCATTGAGATAACTAAGAGTCTTCTGATACGCAATAATGTTTTTAATCAGTTCGGCAAATTTTTCGCCCTTTACCAGTTTCTTTTTATCTCCCTTCGGGCAGGCGCTGATTTCATTTACGGCTATATTTAAAAGATGCTTTTCCATCGCTGAATCATCTTTTAAATATATTTCCGTTTTACCCTTTTTCACCTTATAAAGAGGCGGTTGGGCAATGTGAAGATATCCTCTTTCTATAACCGGTTTCATCTGTCTGTAGAAAAACGTAAGCAAAAGGGTTCTTATGTGAGATCCGTCAACATCCGCATCGGTCATAATGATGATTTTATGATATCTGATTTTTTCAATATCGAACTCCCCTTCCCCTATTCCTGCACCAATGGCGGTTATTAAGATCTGAATATCCGGGCTTGAGAGCATTTTCCCGAAACGGGCCTTTTCAACATTTAAAATCTTTCCCTTCAAAGGAAGTATAGCCTGATATTTTCTATCACGACCCTGCTTAGCCGAACCTCCCGCTGAATCTCCCTCTACGATAAAAAGTTCGGAGAGCTTAGCGGATTTTTCCTGACAGTCGGCTAATTTACCCGGAAGCGATGAGAATTCGAGTATACTCTTTCTTCTAGTTAAATCTCTGGCCTTTCGGGCTGCAACGCGCGCCCTGGTTGCGTCAACGATTTTTGTAACGATTGCCTTGGCAACAGGCGGATGTTCCTGGAGATATGCCCCTAGCCTGTCATTAACGAAGGCTTCCATTATTCCCTTAACGTCGGAATTGCCTAGTTTTGTTTTAGTTTGTCCCTCAAACTGCGGATCCGGAATCTTAATGTTGATTACTGCACATAGCCCTTCCCTGACATCTTCTCCCGAAGGGTTTTCCTTTAAATCTTTTGACTGCATATACTGGTGTATGTATGAGTTTACAGTCCTGGTTAAGGCTGAACGAAAACCGGCCAGATGAGTACCGCCTTCAATTGTGTTAATTGTATTTGCGAAAGAAAAAATATTTTCCTGGTAACTTTCATTGTATTGAAGAGCAAACTCAAAAGTTGCGGTGTTCATTTGTTTAGAAAAGTATATGGGTTCAGGATGAATAACGTTTTTACTCTTGTTTAAATGCTTTACGAAAGATATTATTCCGCCGTCGTATTTAAAATCGTGCTTTTTTGAGGATTTTTTATCTTTTATTCCTATTTTAATGCCTTTATTGAGAAAGGAGAGCTCTCTTAATCTCTGCGATAAAGTTTCGAAATTAAAAACTGTTTCTTCAAATATCTTTTTGTCCGGAGTGAATGTAATTTTGGTCCCGGTTCTTTTGGTCTCACCGATTATTTCCAGTTTTGATGCGGTTACTCCTTTTTTATACGTTTGATAATAAACTTTTTCATCCCGGTGTATTTCAAGCTCAAGATATTCAGAAAGAGCGTTAACAACAGAAACTCCGACACCGTGAAGACCGCCTGAAATTGCATATGTAGCGGAATCAAACTTTCCGCCAGCGTGCAGTTTGGTCATAACAACTTCACAGGCGGGTTTCTTTTCAGTTTTGTGCATATCGACGGGAATTCCCCTTCCGTTGTCTTCAACTGTTACAGATCCGTCAATATGCAAAGTTACGTCTATCGTATCGCAATAACCCGCCAAAGCCTCGTCAATGCTGTTATCGACTACCTCATATATCAAATGATGTAATCCGCGCGTTGAGGTGTCTCCTATGTACATTCCCGGGCGTTTTCTGACCCCTTCCAAGCCCTCCAAAACCCGGATTTGTTCAGCTGAGTATTGAGATTTTTCATTCTTTTTAATTTTTTCTGTATTATCAACCATATAGCCGCCGACTCCCATTATTTTTTTTCATAGCAAAAATGTTATAAATATCTAATTTCACTACGGTTTTAAAGATTTAACACACCTTAAGACGAAAGTAAAGAGAATTAAATCAGGACAAGCATATGATATAATTACATAAAATGTACATTTACCCGCTTTGAAACCCGCTATTTATGCTATTTTATAACACTTTTAATATTAATATATTATTAATGCACCACAACAATTTTTAAGCTTCCCTACTACTGATGGCCGGTTATCGGTTACGTCCGCATGGGCATTATGACGTTTAAAAAATCTTTATCCTTATCTATTCTTATCACGCCCGGTGATAATTCGTTTTCAAGCTCAATTGAGATATTCTCGGTATTAGATGAAGTAAGAAAATCCAAGAAATATTTTGCATTAAAGCCTATTTCAAGCTTGTCGCCTTCAAATTCTGCGTTAATGTCTTCATTCGCTTCACCCAGATCAGGATTATGTGATGAAAACTCAATTTTGTTTCCGGAAATCGTAAATTTTACCAGCTTTGATTTACCGCTTGCCATTAAAGACATTCTTTTCAGCGCCTTGTAAAGACCCTCTCTTGATACAACGAGTCTTTTCCCCTTGTTTTTGGGTATAACCTGTTTGTAATCGGGAAACTCCCCTACTATAAGTCTCATTCTTAAAATATTTTCTCCGGCTTTTACTGTGCAGATATTTTCTTCCATCCCCATTTCTATATCGCCGTGATAATCCTCAACCATTCTTTTCAATTCTAAAACGCCCTTTTTGGGTATTATTACTCCCTTTTTAAGATCAACGTTGTCACCCTCCTTGACCTCCCGGTTTATAAGAGAAAGTCTGTGACCGTCTGTTGCAACCATTCTGATTTTGTTTTTTGAAGCGCCTTCTTTAAGCTGTTCCAGATAAATTCCGTTAAGATTGTATCTCATTTCATCATCGGAAATTGCAAAGGATGTAAGCCTTATCATTTCCTTTAAGGTTTCGGATGATATCTTAAAATTTTTCATTTTTTTAGGCTCTGGAATTTTTGGGAATTCCTCGGGAGACATTCCGACCATTTTAAATTTTGCCTTTCCTGAAATTATCTCTGCCCAGTTGTTTTCCAGGCTTTTAAAACTGAGCGTTTCTTCGGGCAGCTCTCTTACTATTTCATACAAATTTCTTGCCGGTACTGCTATTGAGCCTTCCTGTTCAGGATCTATTTTACACTTGATTTTCGTCTCTACTTCTAAATCTGTAGCACAGATTGAAAGTTTATCATTTTCGGTTTTTAAAAGGATGTTGGCCAGAATAGGCATTGTGGTTTTTCTCTCGGCAACATTTAGTGTTGCCGAAACTGCTTTTGCAAAAGTTTCCTTATTAACCTTAAATTTCATTTATCAACCTCTCTTATTATAAATATATAAATTAGTAATAGTAATAAGCCCTGTTAATATGTTTATAAGTGATGAATCCCGCCAAGATCAAAAGAAATATTTAGTGGATAAAAAACCTTCATTATTCACATGGAACCCGTTTTATAAACAGCATGAATGTTATCAACAAATTTATCCAGAATAAAAATCACATTTACCCACAAAAATCAATATTAATCTCTAAGTAAAAGAGTTTTTTCAATGGAGTCAATCGTGACTTTTAAAGAGGGGTCTTTTTCCTGAAGTTTTTCGATTTTTCGGGTGGCGTGCACTATGGTCGAGTGATCTTTACCGCCGAATCTCATTCCTATTTCAGGGAAAGAACTTTTTGTCAGTTTTCTGCATAGAAACATGGCAATTTGCCTGGGAAATGAGAAGATTTTCTGGCGATTGGCGGACTTAAGATCTGAGAGCTTAATGTTGAAAAAATTTGCTACAACGTCCTGAATTCTTTCTACGGTGATCGGTTTGTCTTCTGAGGCAAAACTCTTGAAAAGATCTTTTGAGAGTTCTAATGTGATTTTTTGGCCGGTCAAAGACGAAAAGGCAGCGAGTTTTGTCAAAGAACCCTCCAGCAGTCTTACATTTGACTTCAGATTCGATGCAATAAAGAGCGCCACGTCATCCGGCAGGGCTAAGCTGTCAATTTCAGCTTTGCGTTTTAAAATTGCTACTCTCGTTTCAAGTTCCGGAGGCTGTACGTCGCATACAAGTCCCCATTCGAGACGGGATTTTAATCTTTCGTTCAGAAGGGGAATGTCCTTCGGATATTTGTCCGAGGTGACAACAATCTGCTTTCTGGCAGAATATAGAGTATTGAACGTGTGAAAGAATTCAACCTGAGTTTGCTCTTTGCCGGCCAAAAATTGAATATCGTCCAATAGCAAAATATCACAATTATCACGATATTTTGCTCTGAATTCCTGGGTTTTTCCCTTATGTATGGAATTAATCCATTCATTTGTGAATTTTTCAGAAGTTCTGTAAAGAACACGCTTATCGGATTTTGTAGCATTTATGATGTTTTTTATGGCAATTAAAAGGTGAGTTTTCCCAAGACCGGCCCCTCCATAGATGAAAAGGGGATTGTAAACGGTTCCGGGATTGGATGAAACAGCCTTTGTTGCAGCACATGCAAATTGATTGGAAGGGCCAACAACGAAAGTGTCAAAACGATATTTGTCAAAAATTACAGAGCCGGTGTTTTCATGGCTTTGTTTTTTAGCCGGTATGAAATCGAGGGAAGAATTCATCACTGTATAGTTTGAACTCTCGGTTAAGTTTTCACAGGACTCATTAAGAGTAAATTCCAGGGAGAGACAGTCGGTTCTGGCATGCTTTTTAACTTTTTGCAGAATGGCTTCGGAATAATGTTCGTTCAGCCAGTCTCTGTAAAATTTGTTGGGAACCTTTAGTCTGATTTTGTCATCTGAAAAATTATCAAACTCAATCGGCTTAATCCAAGTGTTGAAGTTTTTTTCAGATAACTCTTCTTTTAAATTGTTCAGCGTTAAATTCCAGCTACTTCTCATTTCCACCCTTATAAATGGCATGTTTCCGAGCAAAACGATTTGTCGTAGATATGTAAAAGACAATTTGTTGTCAAGCAAAAATAAGAAAAAAAATGTAAAGAGGTTAAATATAATAATTTTTTTTAATGAAAGTTTAACAAAAGAATTTTCAGGTTTAAGACATTACATTTATTCCTTTGAAAATTAGCACTTTGACCTTCAACTCAAATGTAATTCTTAAATGTTGGTTTTAACCCGATAAACTAAAACGCCAAACATGGAAATTTTTTACAAATATTGTTAGATTTCATTTAAAACAGTGACCTTTTTTAAATCCGCCAAGGATAAGTGTCTCGCTTAATACTAAATTTATGTTCACAGTATGAAAACCTTATCAAGTTAACGTAAAAATCGACAAAATTAACCGATAGGGCAGGGTGAAGTTAAAATCTTGACAACAGGAAATATATGTGATTAAAAATGCTCCTTAATTTTGGATTGGGTGTGATTAAAGTTGAAAAGAACGTACCAACCGCATAATAGAAGAAGAAAAAGGGTTCATGGTTTTCTGAAAAGGAGCTCGACCCCCGGAGGAAAGCGTGTGCTTAAACACAGGCGTTCAAAGGGCAGAAAGCGCCTTTCGGTTTCCGTGCCTGAAAAGTAATTATTATTAATTTTTTGCTCAGTAACGATTAAATGCCGGGCAGTTTTTCTTTCGGTAAAACCCACAGGATTCTCAATGAAAGAGATTTTAGGAGAATCAAACGCAGAGGTTTAAGAAAAACAAGCATGCATTACATTCATTTAGAGCTAAAAAACAACTATGAAATCAAGAGATTAGGAGTAATTGTTACAAAAAAGGTTGGTAATGCAGTCGTTAGAAACAAATGGAAAAGATGGACAAGGGAATTTTTCAGATTGAATAAGGAGCTGTTTGGCGAATCTACAGACAATGTTTTTATAATAAAAAAAGATTCAGATATGCCAAAGAGCTACAATGTCGTTGAAAAGGAACTAAAAAGACTCCTTAAAAGTGGAAAATAATATCTTAAAGCGAAATCTGTAAAAATGCTTAAATTATCTTTAATCTATATTGTAAAATTGTATCAAAAAGGCATATCCCCTCTGTTCCCGGCCAGATGCAGATTTTATCCGACATGTTCCAACTATGCATTAGATTCTTTAAAAATCCACGGCCTTTTAAAAGGTCTTTTTAAATCAATATATCGCATTTTAAGATGCAATCCGTTAAATCCGGGCGGTTATGACCCCGCATGTAAGGAGTAAATAGTGATGCAGGAAGGACCTGATAAGAACACTCTTATAGCAATTGTAATGATAATGATAGTAACTTTCTTATGGATTTATTTATCACCCAGACAGAAATCCATACCGCCGGTTAAATCGGACAATGCGATTACAGTGAAAAATGACAATGTTGAAAAAGTGTCAACTGTAGAAATAAAGAAAAGTAAAAAACCTGAAAAGATTCAAAGAAAACAGATTCCTCAACAGCTCAAAATATTTGAAAATGACAGATACTCAATTGTCTTTTCTAATCATGGAGCAACAATTAAAAGTCTTAAACTCAAAAAGTTCAGGCAGGAATTAAAAAAGGATTCCAATCCCGTGGAACTTTTCGATTTCAATGAAATCGTTGAAAATCCGATTTTTTGGAAGTTTAAGCTGGACGAGGAAGAGTACAAAACTGATATTCCATTTGAAATAGAGCAAACTACTTCCAGTTCAATCGTATTTAAAGGTGAGCTGATCTCCAAGGATAAAAAAAATTCCCTATCGGGAGCCCATGTGGCGGATATTTATGTCAATTATGATATCGGCCTGGAAGGCTATCAAATTCTCCATAATGTAGAAATCGTAAATAAATTGAATGAAAATTTACAATGCAGCGGGATGCTGGAGTTTTATGGACGCGCAAATGATGTAAGCAGCGGGGTATTTGGACTGTTTTCAGCAAGACAAGAGCCTGTTAAGGCAATTTATAATCTTAATGACAAAGTAAAACGTGAAATTTTAGAAAAACAGGCTGAAAAAACCGACTGGCTCGCCGGCGATGTTAAGTGGTTGGGATTCAATGATAAATACTTTATGACTTCGGTGATTCCCGATATACCAAGTATTCGCTCATTCAGATTCGCAGACAATAGAGATAAGGTAAAATTTTATCGTGATGGCGAACTTCAAAGTACTCAGAGCATAACAGATTCAAAAGGAAACATTGTCACACTTCAGTCAAATATTTCATCGGAAAATAAAGATACGCAATACGCTTTAACAAGAGAAAGTAATGAACTAATAAGGGGTTCAAACCCGCAGTTTATAGAAGAGTCATCCGGATGTTTTGGCAAAAAACAATCTGTTATACTGGATGCTCCTAAAGATACTCTGATCATTGATGATCTTTTTTCCGCTTCAGTTCAGTTTCCTCTAAGGAAGCTGGAAAGAGCCGGGTCCTTAACCTATTCGACAAAAATATATGCGGGCCCCAAGGAAATATCTATTTTGAAGTCAATGGGCAAACAGATGGACAGGGCAATTGATCTTGGGGAATGGATAGGACCTATAAGCAGGCCCCTTTTGTATTTTCTTAAATGGATACATTCAATCATTCCAAATTACGGTATAGCAATAATTCTTCTTACCATAATCGTAAGACTTCTTCTGTATCCGCTTACTCATATGCAGAACAAGTCCATGAAAAAAATGCAAATGCTAAAACCGGAACTCGATAAACTTAAGGCAAAATTCAAGGATGATAAAGAATCACTCAACAGGGAAATGATGAAGCTTTGGAAAACCCATAAAGTAAATCCTATGGGAGGATGTTTTCCTTTAATATTGCAAATGCCTATATTTTTTGCATTGTATCGGGTTTTATACAATTCAATAGAATTAAGACATGCTCCGTTTGCTTTTTGGATTCAAGACCTGTCAAACTATGATCCTTACTTTGTAACTCCTGTTTTAATGGGTCTTTCGTTCTTCCTGCAGCAAAAAATTATGCCTCAGGGAACAATGGATCCTGCCCAGCAAAAGATGATGAGCATAATGATGCCTATAATGTTTACTGCATTAATGCTGTTCCTGCCCTCAGGACTTGTTATTTATATTTTCGTTTCTACTTTATTGGGGCTTGTACAGCAGATAATTAATACAAGATCAAAAAATCCTGTTCAAAAAAAGGCTTAAAGATTTTTCCATGCCGGGGGCATGACAGTTAATTGTAATCAGGAGGATTTTAATGGAATCAATTGAAATAGAAGGCGTAAGTATCGAGGAAGCTGTGGAGAGAGCCTGTAATGCGCTAAATACGACCGAAGAATATCTCCAGTATGAAATTATTGATAAAGAGGCTGGGGGCTCCAAACGATCTCAATCAAGTGTCAAGATAAGGGCCCGAAAAAGAGAAGAGTCTGAAGGTGAGGTTGAGCTTTCTGAATTTGCACTTATGGTTAAGCAAAAGCTTGAAGGAATAGTAACCGGGATTTCAGAAGAATATGCCGTAAGCGCTTTTGAATACCCCGATAAGGTGGTATGTAATATCAAGGGAGATGGATCAGGTTTATTGATAGGAAAAAGAGGTCAGACCCTTGATGCCATACAACATATACTTATAAAGATTGCCCAGAGAGGTAAGGAAGGCCAAACCCAGAAAAAAATTATAGTTGATACAGAAAAATACAGAGAAAAAAGAATTGATTATCTGAAGGATTTGGCTGAAAAACTGGCAGAAAAGGTAAAAAGAACCGGAAAATCAGTAGCCGTTAACCCAATGAGCTCATTTGAGAGAAGGATAATTCATGTAACTCTTGATAAAGTGGAAGGTATTTATACTGAGAGCCAGGGAGAAGGACCCGAGCGAAAGGTGATAATTCTTCCAAAGGGAGGCAAGCGAAATATGGGTAGAGGTAGACGAAATTACTAGAATAATACACTATATATGGGATATCGGCTTAAATATCAGATAAAATAGGGAAGTGAGCTGGCAATAATTGTGCAAATATGCATGAAAACATCTAAATTAAATTTAATAATTGCTATTATATCGGTAACATACATTTTTTTTCTTCAGCCTTCGAAACTTTTGGCAGACATTCAGATTTCTTACAAAAATATAAAAAATCCCGCTCAAATTATAGAAATATCCATGAATAATGATAATTTTCGTGTAAATTCAACTAAAAATATTACAAAAATAGTAAATTTTGAGAAAAATGAGCTGATTTTATATAAAAACGATGAAAAATACTTTACAAAGGTGAAAATTAAAGAAAACGAAATTAATAAAACGGGAAACTCAAAAGCAGATGAACTTTTCAGTCCTAAGCTTGTTAAGATAGGAGAAAAGAAGATTTTTGCGAAAATTCCAAGCGTTGCTTTTAAATATACATCAGAAATAGACCCTTCTTACAAAATATATGCAACTGACAAGTATAAAAAAGAATTAATTGATAAATTTATAGAAGCCCTTTCGTGTATTCATGAAACAGGCATTGAAATTCTCAAAAGCCCGCCCTATTATTACTCTTTGAAAAACGGATTTTTACCCTTAAAAATTACTTCAAAGGATTTAAACTGGGAAGCAACAAAAGTTAGCGAAGTTATGCTATCGCAGGCGATTTTTAAGGCACCTGAAGAAAAGAAGTTTATATCAGACAAGGAATATTTTCATAAGATTGTCGAGCATGTCTATAAGCAGATGCAATCCGAAGTAACAAGGTAAATGTTTTTTTATGAGTAATAAGGATGCAATAGCTGCAATAGCCACACCTTATGGACGTGGAGGAATAGGTGTAGTAAGGATTTCAGGAGACAACGCTTTAACCATAGCTCTAAAAATATTTAGCAGGAAAGATAAAGATAAAAAAATAACTAGAGTTGATTCACATAAAGCGGTGTACGGACAGATTCTAGATATTGAAGACGGTTCAACAATAGATGAAGCTATACTTACATTTATGCAAAAACCGAAATCATTTACCGGAGAAGATTTAACCGAGATTTCCGTACACGGCTCACCCGTAATTCTTGATAAAATTCTTAATCTTATAATTTCCCTGGGTGCCAGATTGGCCGGCCCGGGTGAATTTACGAAAAGAGCTTATTTAAATAGTAAAATCGATCTCATACAGGCAGAGGCAATAGCTGATTTGATAAACTCAAAGACATTGCTTCAATCAAAAATGGCAATAAAAAGATTAAGCGGGGAATTATCCTGTCTTTCAGATGAACTTAAAAATCAATATCTTGATTTAATCGGCAATATTGAGGCTCAGCTGGATTTTCCAGAGGAGGATATCGAGTTCGAAGCTAAGGATAAATCATTGAAAATAATAGATAATATAGGGAATAACTTAAGATTATTACTAAGCAACTATGAGAAAAATGAATTATCATCAGGAATCAATGTCGCGATTCTGGGTGCTGTTAATGCAGGAAAATCAACTCTCTTTAATACCCTTTTAAATAAAAATAGAGCGATTACCTCTGAAACACCGGGAACAACCAGAGATTATATCTCGGAGGGTATAAGTATTGACGGAATAAGATATGTTTTTTTTGATACGGCAGGTATTGATGGAAATACAAAAGATCAAATAGAAAAACGAAGCATAGAAAAAACTCATGAAATTGCAAAAAATTCAGATTTAATTCTCTATGTTGTTGACAGTATGAAGAGCTTAGATCAAAAAGAAATCAAATTTATAAATGATTTTAATGATAAAGAAATTATTCTGGTTAATAATAAATGCGATTTATGTAAGTCAAAAACAGAGCGCAACAAGGTTTTGAATGAAGAAATCTGCGCAATTAGTGTTTCAGCGCTAAAAGGATATAATATCTCAAGTCTTGAGGAAATGATAAGATCCATTTACAAAGATAAACTTGGAAATTTGTCTGAGGCTAAAACTATTTCGGGGGTAAGACAAAAACTGGAGATTGAAAAGGCTCTTGAAAGTTTGATTAAAGCCGAAAACGGTTTGCAGAAAAATCTTTCTTATGAGTTTATATCTTTAGATTTGAAAGAAAGCTTAAGATGTATAATGAGATTTAGAGGAGACATGCCTGAAACCCTTAACGAGGATGTACTAAATAGAATATTTTCCACTTTTTGCATAGGAAAGTAGTTAAATATAAGTAAAAAACTGTTTCACGTGAAACAAAAACTCAAAATTAATTTAAATAATATAGTTATTACAGAGGCATAAATGGTAAAACAAAAAATTCCCACGATTGTCGATCTCTTCGATATTTCAGATTATGAGCATAAAGAGCTATTCGATGGAATTGAATATCCGTGGGACGTATTAAGATCAGATTATAAGAAGGAATATATCAGTTCAGTTATCAAACCCAATATAAAGAAAATTAAAAGGGATGGAGCATTAGTAAGAAAAGATACCGTTATATATGATGATGATATTATTGACGCTGATTTTACGGTTGAAAGAGGAAGTGCAACTAAGGGGAAGCTGAATATTTTTAAGGGAAAAGAAAAACTGACCGATGCCTCCCTTATCTGCGCGGGTTCATATCTTGAAGGTAACAGCATTCAGATAGGAAAAGGCGTAATAGTTGAAGAGGGCGCCTTTTTAGGCGGATTTAACTTAATTGGTGATAATAATGAAATAAGAAACGGTGCCTACGTAAGGGGTGAGGTCATTACCGGGAAGGGCTGCGTTTTGGGACATGTCTCGGAGATAAAATCATCGATATTTCTAAATAATTCAAAAGCGCCGCACTTTGCATACGTTGGAGATTCTGTTCTTGGAAACAATGTTAATCTTGGGGCCGGAACCAAAATTTCTAATCTTAAGATTTACGGAAATGAGATTTCAATAATTCATGAAGGCGGAAAAATTAATACGGGATTGAGAAAATTTGGAGCCATAATTGGGGATAATGTGGAAACAGGCTGCAATTCTGTGTTGAATCCCGGAGTGATACTAGGTCGAAACTGTCTTGTTTATCCTTGCTGTGCCCTTAAAAAAGATATTTATCCTAAAAAATCGCTGATTAAGACCGATGGAAAAATCCAAATACTTAAATAATCCCGTATAGTTATATATGCTTAACTTTGAAATTATAGTTATCGGTGCAGGCCATGCGGGATGTGAAGCCTCATTAGCCTGCGCAAAAATGGGCGTTTCAACTCTTCTAATAACAATAAGCAGGGAAAAAATTGCCGAAATGTCATGCAACCCGTCTATCGGAGGCCTTGCAAAAGGCCAGCTCGTAAAAGAAATTGATGCCCTGGGCGGGCAAA
>CAYYBZ010000003.1:0-24097 GCA_964470285.1 uncultured Oligoflexia bacterium | reverse complement strand
TGAATAAAACTGTCCCTTTACTGCGTTTCCTGATGAATCTTTCTCCCATATCTCCTCTAAAGCTCTCCAGCTGCCTACATCGCTCCATTTAAATCCGCACTCTATCATCTCTAGTTCCGTTTCCTTTTCAATAAGGCCGTTATCTATTGATATTTTATCCAGACCTGAATAGAAAGAGGCAATCTTTGCAGGGGAGAAACTTTTCTTTGAACCGAAATCAACACCAGCAAAAGAATCATAAATTCCCGACAGATGCTGCTTAAAAGAATTTATAAGTCTATTCTGATTGAATAAAAACATACCCGAATTCCAGAAAAATTTCCCCGCTTCAAGATATTTTCTTGCTTTCTCCCTGTCAGGCTTCTCTACAAATTTGTCCACCTCATAAATAATCCCCCTGTCCGATTTCATCTTTTCATTACCCATTTTTATGTATCCGTATCCGGTTTCAGGGTATCTGGGTTTTATCCCAAAAATAACAGCTCCTTCGGTCTGAGTTACCCTCTCATCGGCATATTTTACCGTCTTTTCAAAACTTTGAACGGGAGTGACAATGTGATCGGCGGGCACAAAAAGTATGTTTTCATTCCCAAAATAATTCTTAATATAAAAAGTAGAAAGAGCTATACAGGGTGCCGTATTTCTCGCCTCGGGCTCCTCAATAATATTGAAGTTGTCTAATTCAGGTAAATCTTTTTTTACTTTTTGCGTAAATTTTTCATGTGTTACAACAAATATCCTATCTTTGGATGTAACCGACAGGCATCTTTCAAAAGTCGTTTTGAGCATGGACTTTTCGCCAAGAATCTTTAAGAACTGCTTGGGATTAGATTCCCTTGATTTGGGCCAGAATCTTTTACCGGCGCCACCGCCCATTATAACTACATACATGATTGCCCCTTATACTTATAAAACAGGAAGTTATTATTACTTATGTAATTTTAGAGTCAATAATTTTAATCTTCCTCCCTATTTCTCAATAGACTATCTTCATAGCTTATGCTAGATTTTTTGTTTTGGATTTATGAAGAAAGTCGAAGCCATTATAAAACCCTTTAAACTCGATGAGGTCAAAGACCGCCTTGAGGAAATAGGTGTTCGTGGAATTACAATAACCGAGGTAAGGGGATTCGGACGCCAGAAAGGACATGCAGAGATATATCGAGGAGCTGAATACGTTGTTGATTTCCTTCCTAAAATAAAAATAGAGATCATTGCCCAGGATTCAATGATAAAACAAATTGTTGAAACAATAGAAAAAGCCTCAAAAACAGGATCTATCGGCGACGGGAAAATATTTATTACTCCGGTCGAGGAAATACTCAGAATACGAACCGGTGAAACGGGAGAGGACGCAATTTAACAAATAAGGGGGAATCATGATGAATGCGAAAGATGTTATAAAATTTGCAGGTGATGAAAATGTAAAGATGGTAGACCTTAAGTTCATGGACTTTCCCGGGATGTGGC
The DNA here is from genome assembly GCA_964470285.1 of uncultured Oligoflexia bacterium. Lineage (GTDB taxonomy): Bacteria > Bdellovibrionota_G > CAYYBZ01 > CAYYBZ01 > CAYYBZ01 > CAYYBZ01. Next base: position 22,627 of record CAYYBZ010000003.1, on the reverse strand, counting down.
AGCATTTTTCATTTCCTATTCATCAGTTAAAAGAAGAATCTTTCGAAGAAGGTTTCGGATTCGACGGCTCAAGCATCAGGGGCTGGCAACCGATTCATGCAAGCGACATGATAGTAATTCCCGATCCGACAACGGCAAAAATCGATCCCTTCATAAAGACAAAGACGCTAAGCCTTATCTGCTGTATTTTTGATCCGATAACCAAAGAACCCTATACCAGAGATCCCAGAAATATCGCCAAAAAAGCAGAAAATTATCTAAAACAAACCGGTATTGCAGATATAGCCCATTTCGGACCTGAAGCGGAGTTCTTTATATTTGACGACATTCGCTTTGATTCAAATATTCATGAGGGGTACTATCACATTGATTCAAAAGAGGGCCGCTGGAACTCAGGTAAAGATGAAGGTCCCAACCTGGGCTATAAACCCCGTTACAAGGAAGGTTATTTCCCGGTTCAGCCATCGGACAGCTTAAATGATATACGAAATGAAATGGTTGAAACCATGGAAAACATGGGCATCAAAGTCGAGACACAGCATCATGAAGTCGCAACGGCGGGACAGGGTGAAATTGATTTAAAATACCTCCCGATAGTTCAGATGGCAGATACTCTTATGTGGTTTAAATACATAGTAAAAAATATAGCCAGAAAACACAATAAAACTGCTACCTTCATGCCCAAACCTCTTTACGGAGATAACGGCTCAGGTATGCACTGTCATCTTAGCCTTTGGAAAGACGATAAACCTCTGTTTTCAGGTGAGGAGTATGCGGGATTATCAAAAACCGCTCTTTTCGGAATCGGCGGAGTTTTAAAGCATGCAAAATCGCTTTGCGCATTTACAAATCCAACTACCAATTCTTACAAAAGGCTTGTTCCCGGTTTTGAGGCTCCTGTTAATCTTGCCTATTCTTCAAGAAACAGAAGCGCCGCTATAAGAATTCCGATGTATTCTGCATCGCCAAAAGCAAAAAGGATGGAGTTTAGAACTCCTGATCCTAGCTGCAACCCTTATCTTGCCTTTGCGGCCACATTAATGGCTGCTATTGACGGCATTGAAAAGACCATGGACCCGGGCGAGCCATTGGATAAAGACATCTACGGCCTCCCGCCCGAAGAGCTGGCCGAAATACCATCAACTCCGGCCTCTCTTGAAGTTGCCATGGACTGTCTTGAAAAAAATCATGAATTCTTAATGAAGGGAGACGTCTTCACAGAAGACGCAATTAAGATGTGGCTCGATTACAAGAGAAAAAGCGAGATTGACGAGATGAGACTTCGGCCTCATCCTTTTGAATTCGGCCTGTATTTTGATATCTGAAAAATTGATCAGAATTTTCTTCTAAAATAATCTTCAGCGCCGTCAAATCTATCGAATGTTGAGGTATAATTCCCTGAACATACCCATGGAAGTTTGGGCTACCTCCCTATTGAGCGGACCTTCGGCAGCATGGGTTGTAACGATTAACTGTTTTTCTAAAAGATCGGAAAAGAATTTTACTAAAGTACCTTAACAATACATGGCATCATTGTTTTCAAGATAAAAAACCCATTTATATTACAAATAGTTAAACCCGATCACACATTCTATTTTACGCTAAACTCGCACCCGCAGTAATTCTGACGGTAAAGACCATGCTCTTTTGAAAGATCCGTTGAACGCTTAAAACCGTCTTTTTTCTTAAAATCAATATCCAGAAACTCAACACCTAATTCTTTAAAAATTTCATTTCCAAGCTTCGATACAAGCTTATAATTCTTATGAGGGCTAACTGAAAGAGTAACGGCAAAAACCTTATAGTTAAGCTCTTTAGCTTTTTTAGCCGTTTCAAGGATTCTCATTCCAAAGCATATTTCACATCTCTTTCCGCCTTCGGGTTCTTTTTCAAGGCCGTCAACATCTTTTAGCCATTTTTCATGCTCATACTTACCCTCAATTAGTTTAATCCCAATTTTTTCACAGAAGTATTTTTCAGTCTTTAGTCTATCTCCATACTCTTTACTCGGGGAAATATTGGGATTGTAGAAAAACACAGCTACATCATATTCATCTCTCAACCTTTCGATTACAGAAGTTGAACATGGCCCGCAACAGCAATGAAGTAAAAGCCTTTTTTTCATTTTTTCTTAATCCTTTCTTCGATTATGCGTGCTGCATCCGAAGGAGTTACAGCTATTTCCAAGAAATCATCCAAAGTACCAAGGGTAGATATAGGATAACTTTTTGGGTTATTTTTTGATTCTTCCCTTATTAATTCTACTACCGGCTTAAAATATTCACCTAAAAGAACAATCGGTCTTTGCTTTATAATACCTTTAAGCATCAATTCAACAGCAATAGATAATTCCACTAAAGTACCCGATCCGCCTCTTAAAACTACGTAAGCATCTGCAATTTCAATAAGCTTTTCAAGCCTTCCAAATAAGTTTTTAGGTTTAATCTCGTCATCTATATATTCGTTCGGCGGTGAGTTGAAAATTTTTGCAGTTACTCCGATAGTATACCCGCCTGCATCCTTGGCTCCCTTTGCCGAGCCATGCATTGTTCCTGCATAGCCTCCGTTGCATACCTTGTAGCCGTTACTTGCCAGCAGCTTACCCAGCTCATAGGCTTCATCATACCCTATATCTCCCGGTGAAGGCTTTGAACTTCCAAAAATAACAACCGTTTTATTGTTTTTCATGATTTCTTTCCTTTATCAGAAATGAACATAAAAAACGCCCCTTAATAAATTAAGGGGCGTTTATATTACTTTATTTTAAATAAAGGGAGATAATTACATTGCATCGTCGCCGGTATCAGGCTGAATAGGAGCATCGCTAGCATCGACCCTCTCTTTCATCTCTTTTCCTACCTTGAAGAAAGGGAGCTTCTTGGCCCTTACATCCACCTTGTCGCCGGTTTTTGGATTTCTTCCCGTATAGGGCTTATAATCCTTAACTACGAAGCTTCCAAACCCCCTGATTTCAATCCTTTCTCCGCGTTTCATCGCATCTACCATGGAATCGAATACTAAATCGACAATGGCTTCAGCCTGCTTTTTCGGTAATTTCCCGTTTTCCGCCAGTTTTTCAATCAAATCAGATTTGGTCATTTTTGTCTCCCTTTCACTTTTTTGATTTAATGTAATGAATTCGGTAGCATATTCTTAATTAGTTGTCAAACTAAACTTTGTAACTATTTGAAATCAGGTTTTACTGATTCATTGACTCTAAAAACTCCTTATTGGACTTGGTTTTCATGACCTTATCAAGTAAAAACTCCATTGCTTCCACACCGTTAAGCGGCTGAAGAAGCTTTCTTAAGATCCAAACCCTGTTTAAGGTTTCCTGGGGAAGAAGTAATTCCTCTTTTCTTGTACCTGATCTGTTAATATCAATTGCCGGGAATATTCTTCTGTCTGCAAGTTTTCTATCAAGGTTGATTTCCATGTTTCCGGTACCTTTAAACTCTTCAAAGATAACTTCATCCATTCTCGACCCGGTATCAACAAGAGCTGTAGCAATAATTGTGAGTGAACCGCCCTCTTCTATATTTCTTGCCGCTCCGAAAAATCTTTTTGGTCTATGAAGCGCATTTGAATCCACACCTCCTGAGAGAATTTTTCCTGAAGGCGGAACAACTGTATTATGGGCTCTTGCCAATCTTGTTATACTGTCAAGAAGAATAACGACATCTTTCCCATGTTCGACAAGCCTTTTAGCTTTCTCAATAACCATGTCGGCAACCTGGACATGCCTTGTTGCGGGCTCATCAAATGTAGAACTGATAACTTCACCCTGAACCGTTCTTTCCATATCTGTAACCTCTTCGGGTCTTTCGTCGATTAAGAGCACTATCAAAACAATTTCTTTATGATTTGCGGCGATTGCGTTTGCTATGTTCTGAAGAATAATAGTTTTCCCGGCTCTTGGCGGTGAAACAATAAGACCTCTCTGACCCATACCGATTGGGGTTAAAAGATCCATTATTCTGGTTGAGGGGTTCTTCTTATTGTATTCAAGCTTTATTCTTTCATCTGGATAAAGGGGCGTTAAATTATCAAAAAGAATTTTTTCTCTTGTTTTATCGGGATCGTCTTCATTGACCGATTCTACCTTTAAAAGTGCAAAGTATCTTTCGGTATCCTTTGGCGGTCTGATCTGACCCGATATTACATCTCCGGTTTTTAAACCGAATCTTCTTATCTGCGACGGAGAAACATATATGTCATCCGGACCAGGAAGATAGTTATAATCGGGAGATCTTAAAAAACCGAAACCGTCCGGTAGAATTTCTAAAACTCCCTCTCCGAATATCTGTCCGTTCTTTTCTGTTTGCGCCTGCAAAATTGAGAAAATTAATTCCTGCTTTCTTAAATTACTTGCTCCTTCAACTTTGAGTTTAACTGCAAGTTTGTTGAGATCGGCAATAGCCTGAGCTTTTAAATCTTTTAGATTCATAGATTTTTCCTAATAATTTGGGTTAGTTGGATAAGGTTGAACATATTTGATAAACAAGTTTAATTCAATTGTGACTCTATAGGTATATTTGGGCTTTAAAGCAATTCCTTTTAAATGACCCGTGTCTAAATAGCGAACAAGCGGGATTTAAGATTGATGTTAATAGGAATGTGATGCTAATATATTGTTATGACTGAGTTTTGTCAAGAGTATTTTTAATCTTATAAAATGAAAAGAAAGGGCTGATCTATGAGAACAGCAAACCCCGCTTTAAATACAAAAACATTTAAAGGATTAAGAGCAGATGCCGACAGCGTAATGACAATTCAGGGAACGGTCAACAAGACAGCTGTTATGCTCGCTCTGTTACTTCTTACATCATTCTATACATGGAACATGTTTTTTACTCAGGGAGTTCAAGCCGTAATGCCGTGGTTTTACGGCGGACTGATTGGCGGCCTTGTAATTGCAATTGTAACAATATTTAAAAAGACATGGGCACCTTATACGGCCCCCATATACGCACTTTTAGAAGGACTGCTTATAGGTGGAATCTCTTCAATAATGGAAAGACAATTTCCCGGTATTGTAATTCAGGCTGTCGGTCTTACATTCGGAACACTGTTTCTTCTTTTATTTCTTTACAAATCAGGAATTATAAAGGCTACAGAAAATTTTAAATTAGGGATAACGGCTGCAACAGGAGCAATATTCCTTATTTATCTTGTCTCATTTATCTTACGTTTTTTCGGAACAACTATTCCATATATTCATTCAAATGGTCTAATAGGTATCGGATTTTCACTTTTTGTAGTCGTAATTGCTGCCTTAAACCTTGTTTTGGATTTTGATTTTATTGAAAAGGGTTCTAAGGCAGGTGCACCAAAATATATGGAGTGGTACGGCGCATTCGGCCTAATGGTTACCCTTATATGGCTTTACATCGAGATACTTATACTTTTAGGTAAAATGCGCGGCCGCCGTTAATAATCTTTAAATTTAAAATATATCAAATAGATCTTTCGAGGTGCTTTTTCTGAGCCTAAGCGGGTTTCGAGCTAAGAAAAAGCACCTCGAAAGATCTATCAGCCGTATCAATATTTAATACCTTACTAAACGGAGGTTGCATCAGATTACTAAAAGTGATAAATCCACGTCGGTTAAGTATAAGAGCTCAATATTTTAAAACATGAGTGAAAACAACTTAAAGGCAGTAAAAATAAGAGTAAAAGGCAGGGTTCAGGGAGTTTTTTTCAGAGCCTCGACAAAAGAAATGGCCTGCACTCTGGGAATTAATGGCTGGGTAAAAAATGAGCTGAACGGAGATGTATCAATTCATGCCGAGGGTTCTGAGAGCGCGATAAACAAGCTAATTGAATGGTGCCATAAAGGTCCTGAGTACAGCAAGGTCACTCAAGTCTCTTTTGACCGGGTGGAATCGCAAGACTTTACATCTTTTGAAATCAGGCACTAAACTTTCTTTTTTTGGAAGCATCTCTCATGTCACAAAGTCCCTTTAATGAAAATATATTTTTAAAAGCTACAAAGCCCTCCAGATATGTAGGCGGTGAAATAAACTCCGTGAAAAAACCATGGAACGGCAATATGCTCAAATTCGCCCTTGCATTCCCGGAGCCCTACGAAATAGGAATGTCTCACCTGGGTTTTCAAATAATCTATTCACTTCTGAACTCAAAAGAAAACATTCTTTGCGAAAGGGTATTTACTCCATGGATAGACATGCAGGAAGTATTAGAAGAAAACAGAATAGAGCTTTTCTCTATCGAATCCAGAAAACCCCTGCGAATGTTCGATATAATCGGATTTTCATTGCAGTATGAAATGAGCTTCACAAACGTTCTTTCAATTCTTAAACTTTCAAATATTCCCTTTATGGCCGATAAACGCGATGAAAATTATCCCCTAATCATAGCAGGAGGACCATCTGCCTTCAATCCCGAGCCCGTTGCTTTGTTCTTTGACGCTTTCATTGTAGGAGAAGCCGAAGAGGCAATATTTGAGATAACCTCAGTTTTTGATTCATGGAAAAAACAGAAATCAAAAGATAAAAATTCACTTCTTGAAACACTTAGCTCGATTGAGGGAGTGTATATACCCTCATTTTTCAAACATTCAACCGATAAAAACGGCGCGGCCTATTTAACTCCCCTTAAAAAGGATTATGAAAAAGTAAAAAGAAGGATTTTAGCTGATTTATCCATATCCCATCTTCCTGAAAAACCCGTAATTCCCTTCATGAAGGTCACCCACGATAGAATTTCCGTCGAAATACAAAGGGGATGCACTAAGGGATGCAGATTCTGTCAGGCAGGCATGATTTACCGCCCGACAAGGCAGAGAAAAGCCAGTGAGATACTGGATTATGCCATTAAAGTTCAGGAAAAAACAGGATTTGAAGAGATATCCTTCCTTTCGCTTAACTCCCCCGATCACCCGTCTCTTTCAAATATGTGTTCTGCCATAACCGAAAAATTCAAGGGAAAAGCCGTAAGTCTTTCTCTTCCTTCTACCAGGCTTGATGAGTTCAGGCAGGAGGTTATGGAGAATCTTAAGTCCGCAAGAAAAACAGGTTTCACTTTTGCACCCGAGGCCGGATCAGAACGTTTAAGACTAGCCATGAATAAACCGATAACAGACAGACAGATATTCGAAAATCTTGAAAGCGTTTACAAATCAGGATGGAATCTTGTAAAGCTTTATTTCATGATAGGTCTTCCCACTGAAACTGCCGAGGATATAGAAGCTATTGTAAGCCTTTCCAATAAAATCGTTAATCAGGCAAGAAAAATTTCAAAGAGAAACCGCCTTACCGTAAATGTATCGCCCTTTGTACCTAAACCCCATACTCCTTTTCAGTGGAATGCCCAGGAACCGGTTGATTCCTTAAGGGGAAAAATCGACTATCTTAAGGCAAACCTTAAAAACCGCTCCATAAAACTTAAATGGACCGATCCGGAAGTCTCATCTATTGAAGCGCTGCTTTCCAGAGGTTCCAGGGAAACATCCAATATCCTTTTAGAGAGCTTTAAACTGGGAGCACGCTTTGACGGCTGGAGTGATTTTTTCAATTACGATATATGGTTGGAATCAATTGAAAGAGCCGGTAGAAAGCTAAATGAATTTATAAATGTAAAAACAGCGCCCTGTTCAAGACTGCCATGGGACTTTATAGAAACAGGCATACATGAAGATTTCTTCAAAACCGAGCTGGAAAACACTCAAAAGTCTGAACTGACTCCGGATTGCGCATTTGGAACCTGCAATTACTGCGGACTTTGTGACGGTTTAATCAGACCGAAGGTTGAAAAACAAGAAGAGTTAAAAATTGAAAATTTAGAAAATAAAAACGAAAACCCTGATGTTTTTAAAGCTTTAATACTTCATTTTTCAAAAACCGGTGACGCGAGATTTTTAAGTCATCTTGAAACAGTTAAATTATTTGAACGGGCTTTAAGAAGATCTAAAATTCCCTTAAAAAATTCAGAAGGTTTTCATCCCATACCCATAATGAAGTTTTCACGCGCACTTCCGATAGGAATAGAAAGCGAAGCTGAAAAGCTTCTTATTTATTCCGCTTCAACCTTAAGCACGGACGAAGTCGCAAAAAGGCTCAACGATAATCTTCCGAAAGGCTTCCATATTAATGATATTAAACAGGCAAACTTTAAATCTGATTTAAATCTCACAGAAAAGAGAATCATGTACAGCGTTAATTTAGATAACCTTATGATTCCATTAGATAATATCAAAGAAGACTTAAGCAGATTTAAGAATTGCGAAAAATTCGTCATAGTTAAAAAAACCAAAAAAGCGAACAGGGAAGTTGACTTAAAAGAGCATATATTAGATATTCAAATGTCAAACGGATCTCTTTCATTAATTATAGATGAATCGACTCAAAGCATTAATCCGCTACTTGTAGTTGAGAAAATATTTAAGAATTTCACTTCCGATGTCAGAATTAAAAAGACAGAAGGCAAATGAGGCCAAAACCGAGCTTATTATTAACGTAACAAGCCATGAAATGAGAATCGCCCGTCTTGAAAACGGCATTTTAACAGATATTCACGTCGAAAGAGATACAGATAAAGGAATTGTCGGTAATATTTACAAAGGCAAAATAGTAAGAATTCTTCCCGGAATGCAGGCGGCCTTTGTGGATATCGGTCTTGAAAAGGCGGCCTTTCTTCATGCTTCAGACATAAGCGCAAACTTAAGCGCGCTTGATCTTGAAGAGGAATCGGAAGAGTTGCTCGGAGAAGAGCCCCATCCCATAAAACAATCCAGCCAGATTCAGGATTTAATCAAGGAAGGTCAGGAAATTTTAGCCCAGGTCGCCAAAGACCCTATAGGGACCAAGGGAGCAAGACTGACAGCGAACATTTCTCTGGCAGGCAGGCATCTTGTTTATATGCCCACTATAAATCATATCGGAGTATCGAGAAAGATAGAAAATGAAAAGGAAAGAACAAGATTAAAACAGGCCATTACAAAGCTAAGACATGAAAGCGAGGGATTCATAGCAAGAACCGTATGTGAGGGTCAAAGTGTTAAAAAAATAAAAACCGAAATGTATTACCTACACAAACTGTGGAAGAACATTCAGAAAAGGCATGAAAAAATAACCGCCCCCGCTACGGTTTATTCCGACCTGAACATTCTGCTCAGAACGGTCAGGGACCTTTTAAGCGATGACGTTAAAAAACTAATAGCTGACTCAAAAAACACTCACAGAGAGCTTACAAAGTTTATAAGTCAGGTAATGCCCGGCAAGGAAAGTATTGTCGAACTTTACAGGGGCAAAGAACCCATTTTTGAGAATTTCGATATAGAATCGGAAGTATCAAGAGCGCTTGAAAAAAAGGTCTGGCTTAAATCCGGAGGTTATCTTGTAATTGATGAAAATGAGGCCCTGGTTTCAATAGACGTAAACACCGGAAGATACGTAGGCTCCAGAAATCTGGAAGAAACAATATTTAAAATCAACATCGAAGCGGCCAAGGAAATCGTTTATCAGATTAAACTTCGCAACATAGGCGGAATAATAATAATCGACTTCATAGACATGGAAAAACAAAACCATAAAGATAAGGTTTATAAGGCTCTTGAAGAAGCCTTAAAAGACGATAAAGCAAAATCGAACATTTTAAGAATTTCGGAACTGGGCCTTGTCGAAATGACCCGTAAGAGAGTAAGAGAGAGTTTAAGCCGCTCTTTAGGGGCTCCCTGCCCTTACTGCGAGGGATGCGGTTTCGTCAAAGCTCCGGACACAGTATGTTATGAACTTTTAAGAAAAATGAAAAAGGAGCTTAAAGATTTTGATTCCAAAACCGTCACAGTAAACGTAAATACTGACGTGGCTAGTTTCATTTACGACGAAGAAAGAGAATTCCTGGAATCCCTTGAAGCCAAGCTTAAAAAGAAGATTATAATCAAGGGCAATGAGAATTATCATATGGAACAGTACGACTATTCCTAAACCCATATAATCGCATCAACTAAATTCTTAAGGTTGATTCACCATTAATATTTGATACTACGACATTGGGTTATTTTGTACACAGGTCAAAGGAAGGCGTCATACCCGTGCAGACCGGGCTTGAGCTAGATCCCGAGCCCGAGCAGACAGGATCCGGGGCGGATAATCCGAAACAGATATTGATTTTGGAAGCGGCACCCTTTTCAAAAAGCAAAGGGCAGTCAGGATAACCGTAAAATTCACCGTCCCATGGTGAAGCGGTGGAGTTGTAGTCGTTCTTTGCGTAAAGTTCAACACGGTAGCTTTTGCCCTGTGTAAGACCGGCATTGTTTATATCGAAAGATCTGTTATCAGGTTTTATTCCTTCACCGAACTGTTGCGGATACCATATTTCAACTCCGGAAGTGTCGCATATCGAAGAAAAGCCTGCTCTAAGTTCCAGAAATCTGAAATACATCGAAGAATACTGCTGCATTTCAATTAGATTTATAAAGGGGTCCTGCTGGTTATCGGGTCTTAAGATTTTTATATTGCCGGCACCGGAACCGCATGAACACAAAGTAAGGATTGCAACTATAATAACTAAAAAATAATTTATAATTTTTAAATTAATCACAAAATCTCCGTTTAAAAATTATTTTAAACAATCCGTGAAAGCCGCCATACCCGGGCATAACGGAACCTCATCCTGTGTGTAACCGAAGCATATATTAACAACATTTTCAGAGCCTGCACCGACTATTAATGGGCAATCGGGATAACCGTAATATATGTAGCTCTGCTCCCTGAAATCATTTTTACCGTACAGTTCAACTCTGTAGGAAACACCTTGGGTAAGCTCGGCCTGACCCAGTTCAAAATCCCTAAGTCCCGGGTCAATTCCCAATTCAGAAGGTTCAGGATACCAGATCACCTTATCGGTTACATCGTATAGGGAAGTATACGAAGGCTGAAGTTCCAGAAACTTGAAATATAAACCCGATTCAGGATATGACAGAAGTTCATTAAACGGATTTCCCCTTCCGTTAACGGCAAGGTTTATTCTAACTTTAGATGAATCGCCTGAACATGAAACAAAAAAGGGAATAGCTAACAGAAAAACTGAAAGAACGCTTTTAGGCATCGTCCGGTGCTCCCTGTTCAACCGAAATGGAAATGTCTGAAACTCCGGATGTATTTGAAAAAGTGGAGCTTTCTCCCCAATAAATAATCGATCCTCCAGAATCCTTGAAAAAAACCCTTACCCTGTAATTGAAATCAAGGGGTATACCTCCAAGCTTGAAAGGGGCTTCCTGAGGAGAGAATCCGCATTGATCACTGAAACCCGTAGGTGAATTATCGATGCATTTTTCAGGAAATCCGAAAACATCGGGTGAGCCGTCTCCGTTTGAATCAAGAAATGCGTCGCCTGTCGGCTGGCTTGATACCTTGAACAGAATATATTCAACATCGCCGTCATCCAGGGCATCTTCGCCTGTCAGTGTGAAACCGATGTTAGGACCTGATTTTTCCCCGCAGGAGAATGTTAAAGCAATCATGAATACAAACAAAAACAGTATTTTTGTTTTTTTTATCACTATCAATCCTCCCTGCAATCGACAAGGTTTGGAACACTTTCGACAGGAATTGTCAGTGTAACGGTTTGATTAACCGGGTTATTGGTAAATTCAGGACTTATCCCTTTATAAATAACCGTTGTATCGGCTGCCCTGGCGCAATAAAGCAGTTGAACCGTTGTATTTTGAGAAATAGGGTAGTCGGTTGGATTTGCTCCATTGCACTCGGAATCAAAACATAACACAAGATTTGCAGTATCGCCCGGAGCAAAGCCGCAACCGCTTTCAAGCTGTCTGTCCGGACATTCTCTGGGATAAACCAACGGAAGCTTTGACTGATCGGTTATATTTACCAGATAATAAATTACATCTGTTACCGTTCTTTCATCATAATCGGCAGAGAATTTAAGTGAAAATTTAATCTCTTTTGCGTCCTTGGTTCCGCATGTTAAAAGGCCCATACAAAGCAAAAGAAGCGAAAAACACAAAACTAAGTTATTAAGTCTGTTCATAATTTAGGCATCCTTAAAGGTTTTGATACTTATTTTAAGCTATATAGTATCATTTTTTAAACCGGGCTTACAAATCATAAAAACCTTTATTCATTTACTTGATGCTTCCAAGCTTTTGTAATAACTATATATTTAACCGGACTCAAGCTAAATGTTGAGTAAATACTCATTACTGTTATGATTTTTTATAATTAATTATGCAAATTCCCGGCCATAGATAAGGAGAGACTGATTATTAACAGAGTTTTAAAAGGCAGCCTTTACATTGTAGCTACACCCATAGGCAACCTGGAAGATATCACTATTAGGGCTTTAAGACTGCTTAACGAGGTCGATATCATTCTTTGCGAAGACACACGAAAAACAAAAAAGCTTTTGAACCATCACGGTATAAGAGCAAAGATTTCAAGCCTTCATTCCTATAATGAGAAAAATAAATCACTGTCTATACTGCAAAAACTTGAACAGGGTTCTAATGCGGCAGTTGTAACTGAATCAGGGACACCCGGAATATCGGATCCAGGAAATATTATCGTCAGGCAAGCCATTCAAAATGGAATTAATGTCCTGCCTATTCCGGGTCCGTCAGCTCTCTCGGCCTGCATTTCAGTAAGCGGAATAAGCGGAGGCAAGTTTATCTTTTGCGGATTTTTACCAAAGACCAGGGGCAAACGGCAAAAGGATCTTTTAAAGATTAAATCGGGAGGCATTCCCGCCGTTATATACGAAAACCCTAAAAGAATAAAAGCCACCTTAGAAGAAATAGAAGAGCATATACCCGGAAGTGCTATTTTTTTAGGAAGAGAAATGACAAAAATTCACGAACAGTATTTATATGGAAGCCCTAGAAAAATTCTGGATAAACTCACTGCAGAAAATACCAGAGGGGAATTTTCAGTAGTGATTTTCCCGCCTGTTTCTGAAGCTGAAAACAAAGAACATGAAAATATCTTTTCAGTAATCGCCAAAGAGATTGAAAGCCCGGCGAGTAAAACCGCTAAAATTTTATCCGAAAAATACGGTATTCCCAGAAAGATCGCGTATAATTTCATAATCGAATTCAGAAATAAACTGAAAGGCGACTGATATTTTCAAGGCCATCAAAAAAAGCTATGAAGCCATAAGAGTTAACAGATTCAGCTCTTCCTGGAGCGTATACGTACCAATGTGCATTGTTTTCGTTTACCTCATAGCATTTAACTTCTTATCGCGCTTTGCCGGTACAGGATCTGAAACGGTTAAGTTCTTAATTACACCGCAATTCTTTTTTCTTGTTTCAGTTATCGCCGCGGCTTTGATACTAAAAATAAAACCGCCTGAGATGGGGCTTTCATCAAAAAATATTGTGAAAAACATGAAAACAGGAATAATACTTAGCCTTATACCTTTTCTTGCCATTACATTGTTTATCGTCCTTCCTGTTTTACTTTATCAATTTATTACTCCGGGTAAAGTAATGCTTTTAAATGATTTTGCATCGGGAAGAAAAAACTACGAGGCCTCTTTTCTTATTCAACTTCTGATTCTGGCTCCCTTTGTAGAGGAACTATTCTTCAGGGGCTTTTTAATCCCTCCGTTAAGGAAGAACCTGCCCATGTGGGCAACCGTACTTATTGCATCGCTTGTTTTCATGCTTGCACACGGTTATTTGAAATTCGGGGCCTTTCTTCTGGGACTGGGCACTTCTTTAATTTTTCTTTATACGGGGTCTGTAATACCCGGAATTATTTTTCACTTTTCGTGTAATTTTTGGGGACCTGTACTAATGTTCCTGTTTCCTGAAATTTACAAAACAATTTATTTTCTTTTTAAATAGCTTAGAAGAAAAAGTTATTTTTTTATTTTGGTGCCGTCGAACGGGCAATATTTCCAGTTATTTTTCATTATCCTTTTACATGAAGGACACTTTATAACACTTTTTGATTCAGATGAATTAATCTCGGTTAAAACCTCTAAAGCTCTTTTTCTTTCTTTGGAATAAATATTATCCCTTGTAAGATTCTTAACTTTTTCAAAACACGCTGAGGAAATAACCGAAAAATCCGGGTCCGCATCTTTTCTTTTTGAATTAATGAGAAAGCGCTCACCTAAAGCGCTGTATAGTTTCACGCGGTTCACCTGACCGTTAAAAAGACCGCTTAATATGTTTCCCTCAGGAGGCGGGACAATCTGCGCCATAAATCCCATAAATGCCGTCAGCATTTCGCCATTATAAAGTTTTTGCATCGCTTTTTTTTCAAGATTTTTCCCTTTTCTTACCGAATCCCTTAAATCAGAGACATCCCAACCCTCGGGGTAACTATTGTATTGAGCTTTAGGCTTTTAAGCATACCTTTATCCTCCAGGGCGATTACATCCCTGGCAACAGGTATTAATTTTTCCGCCGAGTCCGAAGCCCTTTTGTTGTATTCCGAAACGACTTCTTCAAATTCCCTTTTAAGCTCTTTTCTTTTTTTGCCTATTATCAAATCCTGAGATTCCCTGAAAAGGTTAACTATTTTTAAGCATGCCAGCTCACGGGAAACGTAGATTACTGACCTGAGAACCTGAGCCTGACTTCCCTCATCGGAATCCGGAAAATCCTTTATTACGGTGTCAAGCCAGCTTAAAGCTTCCTTAAAGTCCTTTTTCCTGATTTCATCAAGAGCGTTTCCGTAAGGGACAGCAGAATCGTTCTTAGTAGCCGTAAAGGCTTTCATGGCAGGCTTTAAAAAGAACAGACACAGGCCGACCAGGAAAGTTATTAATAATAATCTTGACATAAAATTCTCCATCTAAAACAATATACCATAATTTAAACCTGTAAAACCTTTAATTAATTATGAAAAAAACTATACTGATATCTTATCTGTTCTTTTTAGCTTTTATTATGGCCTTTTCTTCTGCGAGATCTGAAACCATTTATCTAAAAGACAAAACTATCCTGAAAGGGAAAATATTAAGTTTCTATGAAGACAGATTTGTAATCGGATTTGAAGGCGGAGAAAAACACGTAATTGAAAAATCCAGAATTGAAAAAATTGAGTTCGTATCTTCTGAAAAACAGCTCAAAGAAAATTCCGGCGCCAGAGAAGCTGACCTTTTAAAACCCGACCCGAAATTTGAATCCCCTATTAAGACTTTTCTGTCATGGAAGAAAGCGGCAATTAAGGAAAATCTTGAAAATATGGCCGATTGTTTCGTAAGCGTTTCCAGAAGCGATCAGCTGAGCGAACTTAAGAATTTTTCAAAAAAGCAGATACGAAACATGAAGAAACTGACTAAAAAAACCGATTTTACTTTTACTCAGCCTCTATTTGACGGTGATACGGCGTACCTTTCAGTTACAAGAAAATACAAAGGAAAAATAAGCAAGACCGTAATACGGTTTCAACGAGAGGGATCAAACTGGAAGATGATACCCGATTAAGATCTTACGAGGAGGTTTCACTTGGCTTCTAATTTTATACTTTTAGTGGACGATGATGAATTTTCAAGAAATCTTTACTCGGATATCTTGAAAGAAGGCGGGTATAAAGTAAAAACCGCAGAAAACGGAGAAAAGGCTCTTGAACTTTTACGGCTATCTGACTATGACATTCTTCTTACAGATTATGTAATGCCCGGAATGAACGGAATTGAATTGGCCAAAACCGTAAGGGGAAAATACCCGACTATTGATTCAGTAATAATGACTGCCCACGGCACAATGGAATCAGCCATTGAAGCCATGAAACACGGAATCCAGGATTACCTTCTAAAACCGGTCAACCCCGAAGAGCTTAAGCTTACCGTTAGCCGCATAATAAATCTAAGAAAGGTTGTTGAAGAAAACACCGAGCTTAAATCAAACAATGAACTTATGAGAGTTCTTAACAGGTTATCCCTTTGCCTTGAACCCGATCAGCTAACGGAAACCTCCGTTAATTTATTATCGGGTTATATGAAGTGTGATGCGACAGCCTCACTTACATTTCAGGGACGTAAAAAATCCTTCATGCTGAACTTTCATTCAGGGCTAAAAAAAAGTGAAACCGATGTTTTCGCCAAGACTATTACGAAACTCTACAGCGGCTGGAAGGGACGCTTTAAGACCGTAAAGCTCGTAAAGAGTCCTTTTTTAAAAATGAATTTAAAAAAGATATCACAGAGCTTTTCAAGCATAATAATTATTCCCCTATATCTTAGAAAAAACCTGCAGGGAACCATTATTCTTGTAAAAAGAAAACGCTCTAAACCCTTTACACAGAAATCGTTAAAAGCATCCAAGATAATTTCTGCTCATATCTCATCGACTCTTGAAAACTGCTCAAGATTTGTAAAAGCAAAGGAACTTGCTTTCATAGACGAATTAACCGGCCTTTATAACACTCGTTATCTTGATTATTTTGTCGAGAAGGAAATTAAGAGAGCTAAAAGGCAGAATTATCCCCTATCCTTTCTGTTCATGGATGTCGATCGTTTCAAACAGGTCAACGACGTTCACGGCCATCTTGTAGGGTCAAGAATTCTAATTGAAGTAGGGAAACTTATAAAACAGTTTGTAAGGGATATAGATATAATTATAAGATACGGTGGCGATGAATATATAATTATTTTAATCAACACGGCTCCGGACGGAGCCCAGCTTGTGGGTGACCGCTTAAGGCAGGCCATAGAGAAACATGAATTCATGAAGGAATCCAACCTTAAAATACGAATAACCGCTTCATTCGGCATAGCGACTTTTCCCGAACACGCCTCAAACAAGGACGATATAGTTAATCTTGCCGACAAAGCAATGTATATGGCAAAAAAAACAACGAGAAATGCCGTTTATATTGCAAGCGACTTTTTGACCTGAAAAACCCAATAAAGCCTTTAAAAAATCATATACTTTCTCTATAATCCGGATCATGAAAGACCCTTTAAACAACATGCCATGGGATTATATCGGCAGAACGCGATTTAAGGAATGCTTAAGAATTCAAAACGAAATTCGCGAAGAGACAATAAAAAATAATAATTCCGGTTGCGTAATACTCACGGAGCACGAAAAAGTATTTACTTTAGGTTTAAGAGAATCCGGTTCTAACCTTCTATGTTCGGAAAGTGAACTGTCAAAAAAGGGGTTTGATATCGAAAAGACAAACCGGGGCGGTATGGTAACTTATCACGGTCCAGGTCAGCTCATCATTTATCCCATAATGAATTTAAAAAGACATAAGCTTAAGCTTAAGGAATATGTGGCAAAACTGGAGACTTCCGTAATTGAAATGCTTAAAATGTTCGGTATAAAAGCTAAAAGAAAAGAAGGTTATCCGGGAGCATGGATTTCTTCAAAAAAAATCGGTTCCTTGGGAATTCATGCAAAAAAATCGGTTACAATGCACGGTTTCGCTCTTAATGTTTTTACAGACCTTAAAGATTTCGGATATATCAATCCCTGCGGTTTTGAGAGTCTGGAAATTACTTCTATGGAAAAGGAAGGTGTTGATATAAGATCAATGGAAGAGCTTTCGACCAAATACATGGAATCATTCAATAAAGTTTTTAATTTAAAAAGTTCAAGAATTAAAATTTTAAATAATTAAAGGAAATTGCCGGGCAGGTTAATATGAAAAACAAAAACCTAAAGATTCATGCGATTAAGGGAATGAAAGACATACTCCCAGAAGAATCAAAACTATGGCAGGAAATGGAATCCAGGGCAAGAAGCGTATTTGAAAAATTTAATTACAGAGAAATCCGCGTACCGCTTTGCGAAAAGACCGATCTTTTTGCCAGAAGCATTGGAAGCACCACCGATATCGTCGAAAAGGAAATGTTTACATTCAAAGACAGAAACGACGAATCAATTTCTTTAAGACCTGAAGGAACCGCTTCGGTAGTAAGAGCCTGTATAGAAAACAGCGTTTTTCTCCCGAATCATCTTACAAAACTTTATTATATCGGCCCGATGTTCAGATACGAAAAACCTCAGAAGGGAAGACAGAGACAGTTTCATCAGATTGGTGCCGAAGTTTTCGGAATAGACGATCCGATGCTTGACGTTGAATTGATACTGATGTGTGCAACATTTCTAAATGAACTAGGCGTAAACGACTTCCGCATTGAAATAAATTCTATGGGCGACGAAGAAACAAGATCAAATTACAGAGGAGCCCTCGTGGAATTCCTTAATTCTACAGAAAAACCGCTATGCAAGAATTGCATTGAGAGAAAAGATAAAAACCCATTAAGGGTTTTGGACTGTAAAGTGGCTTCCTGCAGAGAAGTTTTAAAAAAAGCCCCTAAGATATCAGATTACTTTTCAAAAAATGCCGAAGCTAATTTTGAATCGGTTAAACACGGTCTTAAAGAAGCAAAGATTGATTTTGCCGTTAATCCGGCAATGGTAAGGGGACTTGATTACTATACGATGACCGTTTTTGAATTTACTTCAGATTCGCTCGGAGCACAAAATGCCATACTCGGAGGGGGAAGATATAACCGCTTGGTGGAAGAGTTGGGCGGTCAAAGCACTCCGGCATCCGGATTTGCTCTTGGAATGGAAAGATTACTGCTGATTTTTAAGGAAAAATACAATCACCGTAAACCCGGTTTAAATGTATACATTGTCAATTTAAATGAAAGTGCCAGAAAAGCCGCTTTTAACATAGCCAGCGCCCTGAGAGATGAAGGTATAATTACAGATATCGATTATTCAGGTAAAAGTTTAAAGGCACAGCTGTCTAAAGCGGACAAACTGAAGGCAACTTTTGTAATAATTATCGGGGAAGATGAAATAAAAAAAGACCGGTATATCGTAAGAAATATGCTCACAAAAGAGCAGATTGAATCAAAACGAAAAGATCTGATAGGCCTCGTTAAAAGCATTGCCGGGGAGATATAAGCAATGAATGAATTAACAGAAAATTATAGAACGCATACATGCGGAGAATTAAATGAATCCTTTGTCGGTAAAACCGTCATTTTAAAAGGCTGGGTTACCAAAAGAAGGGACCTTGGCAATTTGATTTTTATAGACCTTAAGGACAGATACGGAAAAACCCAGATTGTTTTTGATCCCGATGCAGACAGTAAACTGCACGGTCAGGCAAAAACTTTGCGCAGCGAATATGTCATCGCAGTTAAAGGTGATGTTAAAAAAAGGCCCCCGGAAATGATAAACAGAAATATTACCACCGGAGGCATCGAAGTTAATGCCAAATCGATTACCATACTCAACAGAAGCGCAACACCACAGTTTCCTGTAGAAGATCAAATTAATGCACTTGAAACCACGCGTTTAAAATACAGATATCTTGATTTAAGAAGATCTCCTATGCAGAAAATCATCATTGAAAGAAACAATATTGTCTCAGCCATTCGCGAATATATGAGCAAACACGGTTTTCTTGATATTGAAACTCCTTTTTTGACCAAAAGCACTCCCGAAGGTGCCAGAGATTACGTAATTCCTTCGAGGGTTGAGCCGGGCAGTTTTTATGCTCTTCCCCAATCGCCGCAGCTTTTTAAACAGCTGTTAATGGTATCCGGCTTCGACAAATACTATCAGATTGTAAGATGCTTCAGGGATGAAGACTTAAGGCATGACAGACAGCCTGAATTTACTCAACTGGATGTAGAGATGTCTTTTCCGACACAGGATTTGATTTTTCAGACAATGGAAGGAATGTTTAAACATATAATGAAAAGTGTTTTTAACAAGGAAATTAAAACACCTTTTCCTAGAATCACTTACAGCGAGGCAATGTCAAAATACGGGACCGATAAACCCGACACCAGATTTGATTTGTTTATTGAGGATTTGGCAGGCGTTTTTTCGGACTGTGAATTTAAAATATTCAGTGAAAATATTAAAAATGGCGGAAAAATCAAGGGGATTAAATATCAAGGAGGAGCGAAGCTCTCAAGAAAAAATATTTCAGAATTTGAAGAGCATGCAAAAACCTTCGGTGCAAAGGGTCTTGTCTGGATAAAATTTGAAGACTCCGGCAAAATTTCATCTTCTATATCCAAATTTCTGAAAGATGATGAAGTCAAAGATTTGGGAAAAATATTCGATGTTAAAAGCAATGATTTAATATTTATAGTTTCGGACAGCGATGAGACCGCCTCAAAAGCCTTGGGAGAAATCAGATTAAAAATTGCCAAAGAAGAGAATTTAGCCGACAAAGAAACTTTTTCGTTCTGCTGGGTATTGGATTTCCCTTTATTTGAATACTCTGATGAAGAAAAAAGACTTGTATCAAGACATCATCCGTTTACTTCCCCCCATCCGGAAGAAACAAACAACTTAGAAAAAGACCCCCGGAATATTCGCGCCCTGGCTTACGACCTGGCCCTAAACGGTTATGAAATCGGGGGAGGCTCGATAAGAATACATTCATCAGAAATGCAAAAGAAGATTTTCAGCATTCTGAAAATAAACGAAAAGGACGCCAAGGAAAAATTCGGTTTTTTACTAGAGGCCCTTGAATACGGAGCCCCTCCACACGGAGGGATTGCCCTTGGAATCGACAGAATTTGTATGCTCTTGAGTAAGGCTCAGTCAATCCGTGACGTAATAGCTTTCCCAAAAACCCAAAGCGCGCAGTGTTTGATGACAAATGCCCCCTGCGCAATATCTCAAAATCAATTAAATGAACTTAAACTTTCGATAAAAGTAAGTGATGAGAAAAAGCATTAATCAAAAAAGCTCTCTAAATGAACTGTTCAATACCGAAGCAAGAAAACCGTTTTTTATTGAGTCTTCTGCAAGAAAAATGGGATACAAAATAATCTCCGGTGTTGATGAAGTAGGAAGAGGTGCTCTAGCCGGACCTGTTCTGGCAGCAGCAATTACACTGCCGGATGATCTATCACTGATTCCGGAAGGGATAAAAGATTCAAAAAAACTCACAAAACCAAAAAGAGAAGAACTTTTCACTCAAATTATAAAATGTTCATTGTCTGTCGGTATCGGAATTGTCGATAATACCGAAATTGACAAAACTTCAATTCTTAAATCTTCTTTAAAAGCAATGGCAAAGGCTGTAAAAGCCCTTGACCCCCTACCTTCGCTTGTACTGATTGACGGCAGGGACAAGATACCGTTCGAAATTCCCCAAAGAACTCTCATAAACGGGGACGATTATTGCCTTACCATATCGGCCGCATCTATAATAGCCAAAGTAATAAGAGATAAAATGATGGAAAGTTATCATAACCTATATCCGGAATACGGATTTAACCGTAATATGGGTTACGGTACAAAACTGCATCTTGCAGCCTTAAAAAAAATCGGGCACACCCTTATTCACAGATGTACGTACAGAGGCGTTAAATAAATGATCTTAAAAGGAAAGCATAGAATCAAATTCGGTTCAAAAGGTGAAAAGATTGCCCTGCAATTTCTCAAAAGCAAATCCTACAAAATCATTGAAACAAATTTTCGCTGCCCTATGGGTGAAATTGACATAATTGCCAAAGATGAAGATACACTTGTGCTTATTGAGGTCAGATCCAGAAAAGACACTTTAATAGATCCTATTGACACCGTCACATCAAAAAAACAAAACAAACTTAGGCAGTTAGCAGTTTATTACTCCGAAATTCATGCCCCTGACACTGATTTGAGATTGGATGTAATCGGAATTACTGTAAAAAATGAAAAAACTTTGATCGAACATATTGAAAATGCATTCAATTTAATATAATTATGATGCATGCAGCCGTTACCGAAATTCAATAAAAAACTAAGAAATACCGTAATTCTTTCATTTCTCATTCCTGTTATAGTTTTAATACTTTCATCAGGTTTGTTTTTCTATTTTACAGCAAAAAACAATATGGAATCTGAAATGAGTTCACGACTTATAACAATTGCAAACCTTGTTTCCATTGAAGCCAAAAACTGGGGATTTCAGACTCTTTCTCCCGGTAACGAAGGTTCAAGAACTTATAGAGGGATTGTTACAAAACTTAAAAGACTTAAAGACTCGGCCAATGTAAAAAAGATATACCTTTTTGATGCGGATAATCTTGCCATTGCAGACTCCGATGAAAACACTGTGATAGGTCAGCGTTATTACACGCATTCAATTCATAAAAAGGAAATCGAACTTTCAAAATCCGGGAGACCTTCTTCAAGCGTACTTTTCAGGGGTGAAGACGGGCTCTATTACAAAAGCGGTTTTGCGCCGATTCTCGGGCATAACGGTAAAATCGGAGGGTTTGTCGGAGTAGAGGGAAGCGCGGATTTTTTCAAATCACTTGATACTTTAAAAACAAACATAATCATATTTATTCTGATAGGAATTTTCCTCACAGTTTCGGTTGGGTTCGTTTTATCAAGAAAAATTGTAACTCCTATAAATACTCTGGTTAAAGCATCAAAAGATATCGGTGAAGGGAACATGAAAACCGATATAAAAATCAACTCCTCGGACGAGATAGGATTTCTGGCCCATGCAATAGATGAAATGAAAGAAAATATTATCGAAAGGGATAACCGTCTAAGAGCAATGATGCACGGGATAGCTCATGAAGTAAGAAATCCTCTCGGTGGAATCGAACTTTTTGCCGGTCTTCTAAAAGAAGAAATAAAACCTCAGGGTGATTCTTCTCAATACATTGAGAAAATAGAAAAAGAGATTCAGAATCTACA
>CAYYBZ010000002.1:27022-28053 GCA_964470285.1 uncultured Oligoflexia bacterium | reverse complement strand
TATCTTTTGCATTAACAAAAGTAACTCCATTTCTTACATAATTTTTACTGTAAGGACGGAAACTGTAATAAGAGGGATAAGGGTTTGAACTTTTCCCGAAAATTAAGGGTCTTGCCTTTAGTTTCCTCAGCCTAAAGGCATTATCGACGGCATGGCCTACTTCGTGCCTTAATAGCTTTAAGCAATAGTTTGAATCATCACCCTCTGCATATCCCATCATCTTTTTTTCAAGCCCTATTAGCCTTGGATGTGCCAGATAAAAGGGGATAGCAATACCCGTATGATTATCGGCGCAAAACCACTCATCGGACAGCCAAAATGAAGGTGTTAAAAACAGACTTTTCTTCTTAAGTTCGTCTTTGACATGCTCAATAACATTTTTCAGGAATGAATTTTCAATGGAAATAGCAAGATCGCAAAGACGCAAACCTAAAAGCTCTTCATCCGTGAAGTAATCCGGATAAAACTTGCGCATATTAAATTTTCTGTAGATTTCCCGCATCGGTTTTCGTCCTCTTGATGTCTCACTAAGACAAATATAGCAAAAGTCGGATCACGCTGCAACGCATAAAATGATTTGCTACAAAAAATATTTTGCCAATATAATCAAAATGCCGTTTGAAAGATAGAAAAATCTTATCCAGTGACCGCTTTCGTGAATCAAGCCCCTGTCAGAGGTTTTCCTGATAAGGAAATCCGACTTGAAGGCAAAAAACACTGTTAAAAGGCAAATGTATGCAAGAGGATGAAGTATTTTGAACATGACTAGAAATATGATGGATGCGATAGAGGCTAAAACCATTATTCTGTAAGCCGTTAGAACAGCTTTATTTCCTAATTTAACTGCCAGAGTGAGTTTCCCGGCCCTTTTATCGGTTTCGATATCCGGAATTGATTGATAGAAGAGTATAAGGGCAACCATAATTGCTATCGGAATGGAAAGCCAGAGGGATTCCGTTAGAAATTTGCCTGTCAGAGCCGATGCGGTTCCTACAACCATAATGGGTCCCATGTTCAGGCCGACGAAAAGC
>CAYYBZ010000002.1:0-27012 GCA_964470285.1 uncultured Oligoflexia bacterium | reverse complement strand
CTCCCAGTCCGTGATAACCGTATCTGATCGGTTTTGCCGTGTAAAACAGGCTCGAAAGGCCCGAAAAAGCCATTACGGCCAGAAGCCACCAGAGCTCAGAAATGCACACAATCGTAAGGCCTATCAGGAATGCTAAAGTATAAAGGGTTATGATTGCCCTTCTCATTTCTTTGAATGTTAAAAGGCCAGACTGTAAAACCTTTGTTCCCCCCAGTGAAGGGCCGTCATCGGCACCGGATGAGTATTCAAAATAATCGTTAACGAGGTTCGCGTTCAGATGTACAAAGAAAGAGGCCATCAAAATTAGAATCCAAAGAGGCGGGTTAAAAGAATCTTCCTTTAAGGCAATTACGGCTCCTAAAATCAGAGGTATTAAGGTGGCCACGAAGAAGGGGGGTCTGGAGGCTTTGTACCAGGCTTTAAGCTTAGATTTATTCAGTTTACAACTCCTTCATGCAGACAGGTTATTCCCATGGAAAGGGGAAATGTTTTTATCTTCTCAAATCCGGCTTTGCTTAAATAACCTGTCAGCTCATCCGGTCTTAAAAATCCCTCAATGGAGTTACCAAGATATTCATAGGCATCTTTATTGCCAGAGATAAAACCTCCGAGTGCCGGGATGACCTTTTTCAAATACCATTTAAAAAATCGACCTCTTATTCCGCCCTTAGGCAGTGTCATCTCCAGAATAAGCAACTTTCCCCCTTTTCTGAGAACCCTTTTCATCTCTTCAAGTCCGGCAGGTTTGTCAGGTAGGTTTCTAAATCCGAAGGCTGCTGTAACAGCGTCAAAATATCCGTTTGGGAAGGGTAGTTTCATTGAATCTCCCGATAGAAGTCGGATTCTTTCAGATCGGTTTTTCCTTAAGATTTTATCTTTTCCAAGTTTTAGCATTTCATCAGAGAAATCAAGTCCCAAAATAGTGCTGTGGGGAAGTTTCCTTGCTATCTCAAGGGCCATATCTCCCGTGCCTGTTGCTATATCAAGAATGTTAGCCGAATTCTTTTCAATTCTTTTTGCCGTAAATTTGCGCCATAGAATATCCTGCCCGGCTGACAAGACATGGTTGAGCAGATCATAGCGCGGATTGATTCTATCAAAGATTTTTCTTATATCATCTTTAGTTAATGGTTCCATAAGGGATAATGAGTAGTAGCAAAACCCTGTCTTTTGTCAAGATGGCAAATGATGCAGATACTTTTTACAGGCTTCTTTTACTCCCTGTTGCCAAGGTAGCCGGGGTTTAAAGCCTATACTTTTAAAAAGTTCGCTGTTTGGGTAATGAGCACCGAAGTAAGAAAACAATACCATTAGCATGTATCTTTTATCTCTGATGCGAGGTAAGGCGTTTAAAAGACTTTGTCTTTTATCCGGCATTTTTACGTCTAAGGATTTGGCAAATTCGGATATGAATTCTTTCCACGTAATATGATAATCGCAGCAATTAAACGCCCTGTTAAAAGGACCTTTCTCTATAATCGATTCAATTATAGGACCCAGGTTTTTTACGTACATGGTAGAGTAAAGCCTGTCTTTCTTTCCAAAAAATGAAAAAGTCCCGTTTAAAAGACCGGGAATTATTGCCGCAGAAAGATAAGAATCATTTTCTCCGAAAACTGCAGGTAACCGCAAAATAGTATAACTCTTTGAGCTTTTCTCTATGAATTCTTCGGCCAACACTTTTGAATGGCCGTAAGGTAAGAACAATGTCGAGCATGATCTTTTTGTATCTTTTTCAGATCTGTTGATTCCTAAAAGCTTTGCTCCGTACACAGTTATTGAGCTAGTAAAGATGAAATGAGATGAGTTCTTTTCTGACCACAAAACAAGGTTTCTAGTTCCTTGTGCATTAACAGAAAACAGCTTTTTGCGCGGTAAAGTTTGCTCAACCAGCCCGGCAGTGTGAATCACTATATCCGGATTTACAGGAAGGTTTTTAAAATCGCTTTGGGATTCTATATTAAAATTTATTTCGTCGGAGCCGGGAGCACGAAAAAATACTGTTCCGGTTACTTCATGAGTATTTGAAAAATAATCCTTGAGGTGAGAGCCTATGAATCCGTCTGTCCCGGTTATTAGAATTTTCATTTTTTGGAAGCTGCCCAGATCTTTTTTCCTTTTTTGTTAATATAAATAAGATTATCGTCGTCTTGCACGGGAGCAAGGTCTCCCATGAAGGGCTCAGCTTCCTCGAATTCGGGGTTTATGGCTATTTGACCGCGCTTATTGAGATATCCCCAGACTTCATCGACTTTAAAAGCGGCAAAACCGTGGGAAAAATCAAGGATCTTTTCGAATTTGAAATCTACTATTACATTTCCCTTCTTATCGATGCTTCCCCATGATTTATTGTTATATACATGAGCCAATCCTTCTGAGAATGAATTTGCCCAGTAATATTTAGGCTCAATTACAAAATGATTGTTCTTATCTATGAATCCCCATTTCCCGTCCTTTTCAACCGGTGCCAAACCTTCACTGAAGGGCCCGTTCCAGGAATACTGCGGTTTTATTTGCATAACGCCCGCTGTGTTAATATATCCCCATAAGTGGCCTATTTTTACCTGGGCCATTTTTTCAGAGAAATCGTCACACCAGTCAAACTTTTCATCGGTTATTTTGCGTCCTTTCAGATCGATATAGGAATATTTTTTGCCTGTCCTTACTTTTGCACGCTTTGATATGAAGTCCCATGCGTAGTTATATTCGGGTTTGATGACTATCTTGCCCTCAGTATCGATGTATCCCCATTTATCATCAAGTTTGACTGCTGCCACACCTGAAGAAAAGTCTCTTACACCGTCGAATACGGCTTTAATAACAACTTTCCCCCTTTTGTTAATGTAGCCGTATTTCTCGCCTCTTTTTATTCTTGAAAAGTCTTCCTTGAAGAACCATGCACTGTCAAATTTTGGTTTAATCAGTACTTGGCCGTATCTGTTTATGAAACCCACTTTTTCATTTTCTATTATAGGGTATAGATGGTCTCTGCTTCCGAATTTGCATGAGGAAAGGAGGATTACCAAAAGGATTCGGGTTAGATAAAATTTGACAGTTTGTTTGGAGAACATAATTTTTAAATGAAAGGGAGCGAAAGCGTGTTGTTGTTTCCGCTCCCCTTAAATAGAATTATTCTATGCCGCTTAAATAAATTGTGCCTTCATAATCCGTTATGCCTGTGTTGAAATCCGAGGCCTCTACCGGAACATCGGATACTTCAAAAAAGGTCATGGCATCTACAACGGTTTTGTAGGTTGAACATTCAGCGGGTACAGATGCAGAGTCTTCTCCTGTATAGTCTTCTTCAGCTTTTGTCTGGAGAAATTCCTGATTGACATCGCTTGCTTCATAGCAGAAATATTTGGGAGTAGAAAGAGCATTGGTATCCTGAATTTTAAAAAGGAAATAGTTGCCTGTGCCCTGAGAAATCCCATTTCCTATTATTGAAATGCTATATCCGCCGCCGGTGTATTTATAAAGCCTTATTGTAAATTCATGAGTAAGCTCATTACCTTCAAGTTCTATTCTCATTGAGTAATCATCGGTTGTAGCGTAGTATACATAAGCTGTAAGGTCGAGGCTGATCTCACCGGTTGCCGAATTGTAATAACCTTCAAGTACTCCCTTTTCATCTGATCCGGCCCCGTCATAATTATAAACGCGCCATCCTATAATGCCTGTTACCTCATCTGTTGTCTGCTTAACGGCAAAACCGTGCTCTTCAGTTTCATTATTGCCGGCACAGTTGTAAGTGTACGTGTTTCCGAAATTGAAAGGAGGAGTTATTGAGCTCTCCGTTATTGATGTGCATTGACTAACCGCCCCTTGAAAAAAAGAGCCTGCCTGATAAAGGGCTTTATACATGTTGTCGATTCCGACATCTCCTTCATGAATTGCATTATCGTATTCACGCATTAAATTGAATATTTCGTAATTTACATTACCCCAGCTAAATTCATAAAGTGTTCCGTGAATGTCGGTTTTGAGAAGACCCTCAACAACTTCAAAGACCGGTGCGGTATCTGCAGCTGCATCCTGAAACATCGTACTTGTAATCCGGTTGTCATCGTCGTCATTCGAACATGCAGGAAATAAAAAGATATTAAATACAAGAATTAAATAAAGAAGTTTTTTCATAGCCCCTCCGAAAGATTTGATTGTTATATGAATTTACAAATTACAATGATATCTCTTTTTGAAAACCCTAACAAGAAAAGACTCTGAGAAAAAACTCAATCTTATCAATTGTGTTCTTGCTCTGCTTGGTTTTCATCGAAAACAGGTTTGCCTGTTTTGCTGATTTCAATCCACTTTCCGTCTTTTATTACCCTGGCACGGGAGTTTATGAATGCTTCGCATTTTTCGAATTGCGGCTCAATGAAAAACATTCCGTTTTTATCTATGTATCCGCATTTGGAGTCCGAGGCTGCGCTTGCTATGCCGCTCTTAAACTGTGTAACAGAATCAAATTGAGGTTTAACTATCATATTGCATCGGTTGTTTAAATATCCCCATTTGCCGCCCAGCTTGACCGGGGCCAGGCCGCCTTCAAACGTTCCGGCGCTTTCATATTTAATCGGGCAGACTACCTCTCCCTGTTCATCAATAAAGCCGAATTTATTGTTAAGTTCTACTACGCATAGGCCGTAGAAAAATCCCCCGATAGAGTCAAAACGGGGTTTTATGACCGTGATTCCCCTTTTATTTATCAGGCCCCATTTTTTATTAATTTTTACCGGTGCCAATCCCCCCTGAAAATTCATGGCGGCTTCAAAAGAGGGTTCTATAACCGTTTCATTTTTGGAATTTACATAACCCCATGAATCACCGATTTTTTTTGGAAGAAGATCTTTCGAGCCCTTGGATTTGCCGTTAGTGCATGAAACAAGAAAAAGGGTTACTATACATAAGGTTAAATATCTTTTCATGTCTGAAAATATCATATCATTCATTAAAAACCATTGCCATAATTATGAAATCTTCTTTTGTTTTGTTCAGGTGCCAGATATCCGACCGATCCTGCAACGGTCATATATCACTTCATTATTTAGTGCAATTAATGATCATTTGGTCTTTTAACTGTTTTACCGATCATAAGAGTTTTTACATAGGCCTTTGCGTTTTTCATATTCTTGAATTTAGACGGGAATTTCTTTAGAACATTCCTGGAGATAGCTTCAACTGTCTTATGTCCGTCGAATTGTCCCAGAATAAGTTTTGATATGCGACCATCAATTGAAAGGGAAGGCCTGTCTTCGTCTTTTTGCAGAAATTTCTTGTTTGATTTGAAGTCAAAATCACTTTGAGAGTATCTTGCGACGGTTTTATCATTTCTTTTTATCTGTACATTCCAATTCCAGTAAAATTTCTGATCGAAGGGCAGGGAAATAACCTTTATTCTGATGCTGTCGTTCTTTTTAATTTTGTAACTGTCATTCAAAGGGAAAAATGACTGTTGCCAGTGAGTGCGCGGTCTAGAAGGGGATGTACAAATGTTTACCCCTTTACAGAGACGGGCTTTAAAAAAACCTATTAAGCCGTGCAGGTGGGCGCTTTGTTGTGCCGTAAAAGTTTTTAAAAAACTGAAAATTGGTTTGTTAAGTGAAATAAAGTTTATCGAGACGACGGGTTTAGGCGAAGAAATTATTTTTAAATCCTCGGATTTGCCGTTAAAAGATAACCTTCTTGTGGTTGCTTCATTGAATATTGATGAGAAGTTCATTCCGTAATAGTTGTTTTTCCAAAGCCCATAGTTTTTTTCCCAGAAGTTTGTACATTCCACAGGGGAAATGAAAAGTTCAAGGCTTGAAGGAATGATTTTACCTTTTGGTTTTAGAAATCTCCTTTTGGCGTCTATGAGTGTGTTTTGTATGTTTTCTTCAATTCCGAATACTCCGAGTGTTTCAGTAATAAGGACATCAACCTTTTCAGGGAGTTTTGCGTTTAATGAGTCTTTGTGTAGAAAAACTATTCTTTTGTCGATTTTATTGATTCTGGCCAGCTTTTTAGCCTCTTTGATTATTGAGTTTCTTTCAATCGCATAAACCTTTTTTGCTCCGGCCTGAAGGCACAGGAATGCTAAAATACCGCTGCCAGTACCTATGTCGCATACTACGTCACCCTTTTTTACTGTTTTCCTTATGGCTTTACCGTAGGCGTTCATTCTTATTCTGTCCGAAAGCATTGCCCGGTGATTTATTACTGCACTTCTCATAGGGATTTTATACATTTAAATCGTTTAAAAGTAAAACCGTCATAATGTCTTAATGTGTTTGATAAATTTAACGTATTGCAACTTTTTAAAGGATATGGATAATAGTGCCCCTTATGAAAGCTATTTATTTTGTTCTTCCGGTTTTAATAATCTTAATGTTTGGGCTGGGACTTGATTTAAGAAGAAAAGACTTTATAGAAGTGTTAGCCAGGCCGAAAGCGTTAATAGCCGGCATGTTTGCTCAGACATTATTACTTCCGCTTATTGCCTTCGGACTGGTCATTGTTTTGAAAATAGAACCTTTAATGTCTCTGGGGATTGTGCTGATTGCCTGTTGTCCGGGAGGATCTTCTTCCAATATTCTTACAATGCTCTCAGGCGGTGATATAGCTCTTTCGATAACCATGACTGCAATTTCCAGTTTTATCGGAGTTTTAACGATTCCGTTAATATTAAGTTTTTCCTCATTATATTTTCTTTCCTCAGAAGCGGTAGTAGTTATACCTTTTAATTCCATTTTTGTTCAGCTGATTCTTGTCATTATCGTTCCGGTTTCAACCGGCATGATGTTAAGGTATTTAAGTAAGAATTATTCAGAAAAACTAAACGTAATTATCAGAAAAATTTCCTTTCCCATGCTACTTATGATTATTCTGATTTTTACATTTAAACAGTATCAGGTAATTCTAAAAAGTGCGGGAATTTTACTTGCCGCGACATCTCTTCTTTTAATACTTACAATGGCTGCCGGAAAAATTGTTGCACTTCTGGTGAAGGTTTCGCGTAAAAGGCGAAAAGCAATTGTAATTGAAATAGGGATACAGAACGCTGCTCTGGCAATTACAATAGCTGCAAGCCCGCTGCTTTTAAATAACGAAAAGCTTGCAGTGCCGGCAATAATTTATGCTGTATTGATGAATGCGGTTGTACTTGGCTATGTAGGGTTTTTAAGGTATTCAACCAAGCATATTAACGCTAACCCTACTCTTTGATCTCAAGAAAATCGTACAGAATGCCGTGCATTGTTCTGTCGCCGCTCATTGTTTTGGATGTTCCAAGTGCAAACATGCCGTTTTTGTTAAAAATGGTTTTGTCTGCGGCATCGAGAGTTTCCTCTCCGAACCCCGTAACCCTAACCTTTATTGAGTAGGGGTGAAGCATTCCTCCGTGAGTACCTTTTGCAGCTGTAATTTCGAGTGTTTCGTCACAGGGTTTCGTAAGAACAAGAAAAGTATCCATGTTCATTATTTTAACTTTTTTGTCTTTTGGAAGCTTGTTGGCAAAATTTTCCTTAACAAGAACTATCTTCTCCATCAGTTTAAAGTAAGGCTTAAACGTAATAACTCTCTTATCGCTGATGTATTTTGGAATTCTTAGCTTTGCTATAATGCGCTTATACCATTTGGGCCAGTACCGCATTTCAAGCCACATGGACCCGGTTTCCGAATTGGCATCGTAATGAATTCTGAATTTGACCGGTTTGTTCGTGTATTTACCCGCGAAACGGTTTAGATCGGCTTCACGTATGGCGGCTACCAGTTTTTTTGTGTATTCGTCTGAGATACCTTTTTTAACTATTTTAAAGCCGTATTTAGCTAGTTTATCCGCCTCAATACATTTCTGCTTTTTGACGAGTCTTTCAAGAGATTGAATTTTGGAATCCAAAGCCGCCTGTTCGTCCATTTCCTGCAAAAGCATTGTGCCGTCTTCCTTGCGCATCTTTTTAAGGACGTTGACAGCTTCTTCATAAGCCTGTTTTTTTTCAAGCTGATCCGCTATTAATCTGGGATCTGCCTTTTTGTATTTATTCGGATCAGGATGATTGGCCGCCAGACCTGATGAAAGCCCGGTTTTGAAATTGTTTTCTTTCGGGAAGCTAAACTGAGCAACTATTTTAGATTCATATGTGTTGTAGATAGAAACTTTTATGTTTTTATCCGGACTTGATTTTTCGGGGTTTTCTATCATGATTATATCGTCTGCAACTGCAAGGCCGGCTTCATAAAGTGTTTTTACCGGTAATTCTTCAGTTATCTGATTTGAAGGAGTTAACCTGGCAGTTCTTGATCCGTAAAGCCTGTCAAGAACCTGTTCTACACTTTCGGTCAGTTTTATGTCGTTCTGACCCATTACGAATATACCTATCGTTCTGAGATGGGCTGCTTCAGTGTTGTTTTGAGATGAAGTTTGCGTGCTTTTACCCCCGCAGGAAATAATCAGCAGCAGTCCAACCACTAGAAAAATTCTAAATTTTTTCATATTAATCTCCCGTTACAGTATTAAAATATTCTAACAATTAAATCAGGTGATGCAAGTAGTATCGTTTTGTGTATGATTTTATAAACTTTCATGTTCAAAGAAGGAATCCTCCGATTCTGCAACTGCAACAGACGTTAAAGAGCTAAATAGCTCTAAGTACGGTAAATCAAAAATATCTAGAAATGAAAATAATTTTTCAGATTCTTTAGAATTAAAGGAGATTCATGCCAGAATAAAGAAAAAAGTAAAAGATTTCGATGTCGAAGTGGAGATGAAGCATTTGAAAGCTTATTACGACAACGGTCCCGGAATGATTTCTATCGAACCCCTTAGGGAAAGCAATGCAGAAAAGTTCGGCTTTGCCTTGCCTGAGCAGATGGAAATGACTGATGAAGAATTTGGAAAGAAAAAACGTTTCAAATGTAAATACGGGGAAAAAGGCTGGGTCAGTTCAACGAAACTGAGATAAAGATTTCCAAAATTAAAAGTAAAATTATAGATCAGAAGAAAAAGATAAGCTATGCAATTATCTATGAGTATAAATGGTGTATTAAAAGAATAGGATTTTATGAATGGATGCAAAGGCAGGGTATATATCTCTGATGTGCAGTATCTGATTAAGTATTTCGGTTGCGGGTGGGCCGAAGAATCCAAAAGGGAACAAATATGAGATTGAATCCGAGTGATACCATCATGCCTATTGTTCCGGCTTCGGGGGATGGTCTCCCTTCCATGTAAAGTATCAGACAAGTTAAAAGACCCAGGGTAGAAGATGCTATGGCTCCGAATTTACCCGCTCTTTTTGTAAAAAGACCCCAGATAAACGGCCCCAGAAATGCCGACCCGATTGCTCCCCATGAAATTGCCAGAATTGCCACGATTGTTGAAGGTTTGAAATAGGCCAGAATAACTGAAAGAAGGATAAAAAATGCGCTTGCAAATCTCATTAAAACGGTGAGCTTTTTATCCGATGCATTTTTATTCATAAAACCTGCGTAAATATCTTTGGCCAGAGAGGAGCTGGAGATTAGAACCAATGCGGCCAAAGTGGACATTGAGGCAGATAGAATAAGTATCAGCATTAAGATTGAAAGAGACTGAGGAACAACTTTATCTAAAAGTTCAGGGATTAAGGCATCAAAAACTGGTTTTCCTCCTTTAAATGCGTTCGGTGCATTTTGCGCAGAAAGAAATATCCTTGAGGTTGCCCCCGTAAAATATGCTATAGCGCTTATAAAAATTGCAAAAAGACTTGAAAATATCATTCCCCTTTTGACAGCTGTTTTATCCTTAATTGCGTAAAATTTCTGAATAAGCTGCGGCATGGCAAACGGAGCTACGCTGGTTAAGAAAACCAGACAAAAAAGAGGCCAGAAACCGGGAGGACCGACAACGGAGATTAGTTCCGGATTTATGTTCTTTAACGAAGCGGTGATTTGTGAAAACCCGCCGCCCTTTGAGGTAACACTGGTTAAAAGAACCATAACACCTGCAGTCATGATTATTCCGAAAATTACATCAATCATTGTCATGGACCTGTATCCGCCGGTTACAAGATAAAAAGCGGTAAAAGTTCCCATGAAAATTAAAGCGTAAGTATATTCAATGTTGAAGTTGGATTGAAAAAGGTAAGAAAGGCCTATAAAAACCGCTGCGGAATACGGAATAAAAAATATAAAAATACAGACAGCTGAAAATAATTTTAAAAATCCTGACCCATACCTCTTCTCCATGAATTCGGGAAGGGTCGAAACTTTGTACTCAAGCGACATTTTTTTTGTTCGCCATCCGATAAGCCACCATACACCCAGAACTCCCAACAGAGCGTTGCCTATGGCAACCCACAGACCTGAATAACCGAACGACCAGCCAATTTTCCCCGCAAAACCGATGAATAGAACAGCTGAGAAATATGCTGTTCCGTAAGTAAATGCGGTCATCCATGCACCGATTTTACCGCCGCCGAGGAAATAATCGGAAAATGATTTTGTTTTTCTCATAGCAGTAATTCCGATTACTACAATCATGAGAGCATAAAGCGATAGAACGACAATTTTAAAAGTCACTAAAACTCCGTTTTTTACATACTTGAGTTAGAAAAATTTTTTATGGTCTTATTCTTACCCTAACTTTTAGCGAAGCTCTATGCAAAAATTGCGTGAATAATAAGCCTTTATATTCAAGTACTTGAGATCACAGAACCGATTTATATTCAAGTCAATAAAATCTTTTCCATCTGATTTTCGAGCCCAGATTGGCAATGGTGAATTTACTGCCGAATAATCAATTAATAACAGTTAGTTACGGTTTTGAGCGCTAGGTATGCAACTTGCAATGGATAAAGAAAAGAAAAGGGAGATTAAAATGAATAAAAAATATAGATATAAAAACAGTAAGTTAAGGGAGGTAATGATCATGAGATCATCCTTTTTAAATCGCGAGAAAGGCTCGCTTTTAATGGTAAGCGTTATAGCGCTTGTCGTTTTATCCGTTATGGGACTGGCTTTTTTATCAAGAAGCAATACGGACCTAAAGGCATCCAGTAACGTAAAGAGAAAAACGGCCAGTTATTATGCCGCTGAAAGTGCTGTTGAAAAGATTGTTAAAAACCTTATGGACGATGTGAAGCAAAACGGAGCTCAGAGGCTTTACTATGAACCCTCATTGAGTGATCCGGAAAGCGGATTTGAAATGCCTGAGAATATTCCATTAACAGTGGATCCGATTACTAACCCCCAGGGTTATTTACAGGAATGCGCCCTGTATCTTTGGACAAATCCTCCTCCTGAATGGGGCGGGGATACTCTTACCAACCTAATCTGGGGTTGCAGTTATCTCTATTTGAAGAATTCTGTTTTACCGAATGGACTGTCAAATATCGATGATAAGTTTGATATTGAACTTGTAACAGTAGGTAAAATGGATGCAAAAGGTGAAACAAAAACACTTGAAGATAAATTCACTATGCCCAATTATATTGAAACAACAAATTACACAGGACTTAACGTTACAAGAAGAATTTACAGTTTTATTGTAAGGGCTACATCGAAAACAGATATGTCAAAGACAACCCTTGAGGCCACTGTAAGCATTCATAATATTCCTATCTTTCAATGGCTTTTCCTGTCTGACGATACAATAACAATGATGCCCGGAAGTCATGCAGTTATTAACGGAAGATTGCATTCAAATAAGGATATTAGGGCAGCCACAATAGGCGGGCCCATTGATTTTATTCCCAATGATTTTGAATCGGGCACTAAAGCCTTGACGGCTACCGGTAATATCTGGAGAGTGTTTAAGGCAAACTATTATAATTACAGACCGTATTTGAACACATCCGGAGAATGGAGAAGAATCGTTCAGGTTGAAACCGAGGAAGATACATGGGTCCCATTTCATCAGAACCTTCAGTACGGTGATCTTTTAGATTCTTCCGATCCCGCACCTTCGGATTGTGCTGATCGGGACGACCCGGAATGCTGGGTTGAAACGACACCGCATGGCTATACTATTTATTCTGTTAAGGTTGATACTTCATCGGCGGCTTTAAACGAAAGGCTTAATTCAGATAATAAGTATGGTTCAGATGCCGACGGCTATAGAATTTATCCGCCTATGTATCAGGATTTAAAAGACGAAGACATGACAAGCAACAATAACGCTCAAAGAAGAATTATTGAGCCCGGCTACAGCAACGTTCACGGTATCCCTTACAATTTTGACAACATGAAAATTCAGAAATGGGGCAAGACAAACATTAAGGTTCTTAGAGGCGAAGACGGCACATTTACATCCATAGACGGTGCCGGCAATAAAATATCAAGCGGACCTTTTTCATATGAATATCTGAGAGATAACGGAATAATAACCTTTGACGGTTCGAATGACTTTTATCTGCCGACTACGGGAAGAATTGCAAGGACGATTACTGTTGATATAAATGCTTTGAAAAACGATCCTCAGCTCAAGAATTATTCAATTAAGCACATATATGTCGGTTCGTTAAAAGCTAAAACCGGTGAAATACATTATCCCGATCCGGCCTGTAACCCGGACAACTCAAACGGCGGGGTAAATTCCGAACTTTGCGTGGCCGAAGACGGCAGCGATTGCACACAGGAATGTGATCCGGATGAAGGATGCGTACAGGCCTGTAATCCGAATCAAACAGGAGAAATGGACATAGTTATGCTTAAAAACGGTTCTTCACTTCCAGTTGAAGGTTTAACCGTTTCTACGAATCTTATGACATTCATTCAGGGGGACTTCAATACCGATAAAGTGTTTACTGATAAGGATGGAAACAAGATTGAGCCTCCGGCTGCTGTCAACTGCGATATGCTGGGATTTTTATCAAATTCATGGGATCCTTCCTCCTGGTCAGAAAGCTACGGCTGGCAGCCGAGCGGTCCTAAAGGACCTCCGCCTGCAAGCCAGACAACTTATAACTTGGCCTATATGATCGGGCTCGGTATGCCGTCAGGGATGGAGCATCCTCTCATAGAATCCTGGGGCGGGTCAAAAATAATAAGAAATATCTCTGCTCTGGCTCTATGGAGATCCGATAATTTCCCGCCTAAAAACGGCGGCACCGAAGTAAATAACTGGTACTTAAGAGCATGGAAATTCTTTTATACGCCGGCAAAGTGGATAACAAAACACGTTAAAAATTACGGTATTTACCCTCCTCCGTCAGCCGATCACGAGGTTAAAATTATTCTACAATCAATTAAGGAAATACCGGAACCTAATGTATAATATTAACTTAAGTTGAAATGATTAGAAGAATTGAAAACTCTAAAGGTTTTACGATACCCCAGCTTTTAGTCGCTTTAGTTTTATCCGCAATAGTGGTTCTGGCAGTTTACCGCCATATGATGAAGGGTGTCGGTTCCATGAGCGATTCAGCCAAGCTGAGCATCATGAGAAGAAATGCAACCGTTGCGATTAACAGCATGGCTACAGATATGAAGCTTATAGGGTATAACCCTTCAGCGGAGATTAACAGCAGCAATTTTCCTTTATACGGACTGCAGTATCACGGCAGCAATGAAGAGATCAGATATTCACTTTTTACTTTCCCGTCATGCAACTGCTCTACAAACGAAATCGAAGCAACATGCCCCCGTAATTCTATGGATCCCCAGATTTCATGCTGCTGTGAGAGATATTCTATGAACGGATATGACCTTGTTAAGGAGTATTACGATCAGGCGACTTCGGCAAAAGCCATGATGACTCTTGTAAACAATGCCTGCGTAAAGTTTATTCTATGGGACAGCGAAAACAATATCCCGTGCATGTGTCAGAGCTCTACAAATTTCAGAAAATGTCAGGACACTGATTCATCCGGGGATTGCTCACCGGGTGATGCCAACAACCCTCCAAGAATGATAAAAATCATTCTAGCAGTAGTTCCCAAGGTACATTTTGCGGGTTCCTCGAACTTTGACAGCGAATGTAACAGTACGGTGTTAAAACCCGAACAGTATGTGAAGGTTGAAAGAAAAGTTTATCTTGCCAATTACAAGTGAGAGCAGAATCTAATATCTTAACCTTATCATTTTTTGAGAATTATATCCTGCTGTCCTCTTTTAACATCAAAGCGATTAGGCTCGGGATCAACATTCAATCGTATCCCTAAATTCTCTTCAATTTGTTTTTTGATATTATGAGCAACTTTTTGCAGAGTCGGATGCACGAATCTTGAGTCTCTTATTTCAACCATATAAATTGTTGCCGGAAGGTCTCCGGTAAATCTATTCGAAATGTTATATCCCATTGGTATGAAATACTGTTGCTCTTTTCTAGAAACTTTCAATTCATCTATTGAATTCTCAATTGTTTTTAAATGTTCCGGCAATTTATTACTAATTTTTTCAGGAAGATTATTGACATACCATTTATTAAATCCAAGCTCCTTAGTCAGGAGAGGTAATCGCTGATTGATGGCGCGGTGTCTTTGAATATCTCTAAACGAACCGAAATCGAGCTGATACTTAACATCAAGTGTTCCTATTTGCCCGACAAATTTAGGAAGTCCGGTTTTGGGAGGTCTTTTCTTGAAGAGTTCATTAAATTTATCGAGTTCGCTGCGATCAATATTTTTAAAATCTACGGTCGGTTCTAAGGGGCATTGCGGATCATGATAATAATAATTATCTGCTATTAAATCCTGATATTTTTCAGTTTCACTTGGTATATCATGACCGAAAGAATGTGTGTGATGCTTCGCAAGCGCTTCTTTTACACTTGAAGCCATGTTTCGGACTTCTTTAAGCGGATGATGCATTAAAAATAATAATTTATCAGCCGCCTGCCGAAGGTCAGTATGCCATGCAAGATTAGTAGATGCTCCAGCCGGAAGAAGACTTCTTGTTATATCAAAAGCCCTGGCATCTATAGCCTTTTCATAAATATTTTGCTTTTCTCCTTCACCGATTGGATAAAGCTCTCTTAAAGTTTCCCGCGTCGGTTCCTGAGCGTCAATGTAGAATTGTCTTTGTTTTTCTAAAAGATATTTTCCCTTTTCGCTCTTAGTCGGATCGATAAATGGTTGCTTGGAAAAATCAAGATATCTAGTCGAAGATTCCTGTCCCCTGAAAAGGGAATTATCCTGAACTGCCTTTGCAGCATGCATAGATACGCCTTCTATAAATATAGTTGTGTCTGCGCAATCGCCTATTGAGTGATGCCCGTAACCGACATAAAATTTCTCCATGAAGTTGTCGGCGCCCTTTTCGGCAAGGATTTTAAGATGATTCCATAATCCACCGGTGGATCTTGAATGCAGGGATTGAAGCATTGCTTCGGCCTCAGCATCTATAATTGCTCCCGTATCAAGAACTATTACTTCACCGCCACCTTTTATATTAACGGTTGTGTGTTTTAATTCAGATAGATCTTTTGGCATCTTGAATCCTTCTAGAAAATTTATTTAAACAGTTATTTCATGATCGAAAATAAAATGCAAATAGTAAAACTAACTCGAACCCGGCTCGCTGTGAATTTTAGAATTTTATTTATTAATCTTTTTAGAAGCCAGGCGAAGGGCTTTTGGAACGAAATTTTTAAGATTAGGGTGAATAGTTATTTTTAATTTTTGCATTTGTCCGGATATATAAGCCTCGTCAATATCATGCTTTGCCTCAAATATAGATTTAAGATCATCCATATCCTTAAATCTACTCGAATCATTATAGACGGCATAGATCTTTGAGATAATGAAATCTTCTAATGTTAAGGAAGGAACTTTAGCAATGCCGAAATCAATGTTATTAAATTGAGCCCTATTAATAGCATCTTCAAACCAGGGCATTGGAGGCAGAATAAAATCAAGCCCCGGTTTTTTGTTTTCTTTATCTTTTCCAAGAATCATATATACAGGTGTGGTCTTTTTTGTAAAACCGGGTTTTCTTTCAAGGTCTGATTTTCTTATTATGTGTGGTGTTAGTCCAAATTCTTTTATGATTTTATCGGCAATTTCTTGAGTGTTTGATTCTGCTAATATGAGGAAGTCGAGATCTTCAGTCGTTCTTTTGGTTGTTCTGTAAGCTGAAGCAATAAATCCACCCGTTAGGGCGAACTTTACTTTTTCTCTTTTAAGTTTTTCAAGAACTTTCTTAAAAAATGAAATTAGATCCATTTTAATTTGATCTCATATTGCTAAATAGTTTATGAACGGAGTTTGCGAAGACTAAGGAGCTTTTTGCTCTTAAGGTATAGTTCCTTGCACGTTCTTTTATCTCGTTTTCGATCTCCGATGTAAAAAGATTTATAATAACAGCATATATATTATGGTTTTTATTCAAGAAATAAAGCGTTTCCCTACCTTTCAGTTTTCTTTCAATTAACCCTGTTATTAAGAGATTTTTTACGGCCTGCTGTACGGAATAGATGTAAAGATTCGAAAGATATCCGATATGTCTCAAGGGTATAGGAATTTTCTGCAAAAATAGAGTTCTTAAAACTCTGTATTTAGCTTTTGAAGATAGAATTGTAGATATATCCGTTTTCATAAGTATATTGTACAATATATTGTACATAAATACAAATATAATTCTTTAAGTATTAGATAATAAAGATTATATTAGGATAGATTTAACTGTGGTTTTAATAAATTTTATAGCTTTTAGTCTTTGCTGTTGTAATACTCGAACCCTCCGCTTGTTACGGGGTCATCGAAATTCATTCTTTAAACAAGTACAGCTCAATTTCGTAATTCCGTATACTCATGCTCCGACGTGAAATGATAAACGTCGGACGCGAGATTCGTTTCTCATTCAACTCATATGAAAAAACCTCACCACAAGGGTGAGGTTTTTTTCGTACGGGGCGGACGGGACTCGAACCCGCGGCCTCCGGCGTGACAGGCCGGCGTTATATCCGTCTTAACTACCGCCCCATAATCACAAACTGCTAAAAGCAGTTTGTGATTATGTTAATGTTAACATCGATGTCAACGTTAATCTCAATTTAAGTTTTCAAACAACATTTTTCGAGTCCCGTTTGCAGACATTGCAGACAATTGACTCGAACCCGAAACATACTACCATAAAAATATAAAAATGAGCTGGAAATTGTGGGCGCTGCAGGGCTCGAACCTGCGACCTCCACGGTGTAAACGTGATGCTCTCCCAGCTGAGCTAAGCGCCCGCAATTTCCAGCTAAAAAATCATTTCAAATATTCATAGCAATAACAAAAACAAGACTTTCTATACAAATTACCGCAAATAGTCAAGAACTTAAAGTAGTTGCAAATAAAACTCAGAAGGCTATTATCACGGGTTCCTAAGGTTTTTATGAAAAAAGTTACTGTAATTTCTATATTCCTTATTATTTCCTTTTTAAGTATTGCCAATGCTGAAAGTGAACTTTTTGTTGAAAAAGGGGATTTTCGTGCTGGCTTAATGGGATCATTCCAAAAGGGAAGGCTTGCCGGCAGTCTTTTTA
Source organism: uncultured Oligoflexia bacterium (assembly GCA_964470285.1). Lineage (GTDB taxonomy): Bacteria > Bdellovibrionota_G > CAYYBZ01 > CAYYBZ01 > CAYYBZ01 > CAYYBZ01. The sequence continues at coordinate 9,584 of CAYYBZ010000002.1, read as the reverse complement.
ACGACGTTTCCAGTTTTACAATTGAAACGGAAATCGAATATATGATTTTTGATTATCTTTCACCTATTACGAGAATGGGTACAACCATAGCTTTCTTGGGCGAAGATTCAATTACTGATTTCGTATGGGGGCTTGGATTAAAGGGAATATTTAACTTTAAATCAAGATTTGTTCCATACATTAAATTCATCCCCTCGGTTCATGTCTTTAATTATAATCTCGAAACACTTGCAGGAGACGGGACTAAAGTTAATCAGGTTAACTTTGATATTCTTGTAGGAGTGGGCCTCGATATACTTCTAACCAGAAACGTTGCTTTTGGGTTTGCTTTCCAATATGAGGTGATATTCTCCCATCTCGATCTTGATGTTTACGGTGTACCCTTCGGATTCAGCTTTTACTTTAAGTAAATTTCAGTGACTAATGGTTAAACGGTCTGTTGTCTATAGCCTTGTCTCTTCTTATTCTCCCGGGAGTACCGGATGTACGCCTATCATAAATATCCAAATCCATTGTATGAATTTTTTCCTTAAAAAGTGAAGGATTTGGAAGTACAAGTGCTTTTGAAAGAACGTCATCCATATGATCTGCCGTAAGAATTTCTACCTCGGATTTTATCTTTGAAGGGATTTCCCTTATGTCCTTTTCATTTTCTTTGGGAATTATTACCGTTTTAATCCTTCCCCTGTGGGCGGCCAGAATCTTTTCCTTTAAACCGCCTACGGGAAGAATTCTACCGCGAAGCGTTATTTCACCTGTCATTGCGATATCTCTTTTGACCGATATTTTTGTTAAAGCGCTTATTATGGCTGTTGCCATTGTAATTCCCGCTGAAGGGCCGTCTTTGGGAATTGCCCCTTCGGGAATATGAATGTGTATGTCTATATTCTGATAAAAATCTTTTTTAAGTCCCAGTGAACCCGCTCTTGATCTTGCATAACTCATTGCTGCCTGAGATGATTCCCGCATAACTTCACCGAGTTTTCCCGTAACGGTTAGTTTTCCCTTGCCGGGCATAATCGATACTTCGGTGCTTAAAAGTTCTCCGCCGACATCTGTCCATGCCAGACCGGTAGCAACCCCGACAGTATTTTTGTCTTCAGCTACGCCGTATCTGAATCTCAAGGGGCCCAGGAATTTTGTAATCGTATGTGTGCTTACTTTCATTGAGAAGTTTTTACCGTGTTTTATTACTTCCTTTGCAACCTTTCTGCAAACAGCGGCTATTTCCCTTTCAAGATTTCTTACACCGGCTTCCTTTGTATAAAGCCTGATAATTCTTTTAATGCTTTTTTCATTAAATTTGACATTTAATTCCTTTAAACCGTGAGATTTAACCTGTTTGGGTACAAGATGTTTTGATGCGATTTGCAGTTTTTCAAGCTCGGTATATCCGGGAAGTCTTAAAACCTCCATCCTGTCTTCCAATGCTCTCGGTAAGTTATGCAGCGAATTTGCCGTTGTGATAAACATTACTTTTGAAAGGTCATAATCGGTATCCAGAAAATGATCATTGAATGTATGATTTTGCTCGGGATCTAACACTTCCAAAAGCGCGCTTGAGGGATCTCCTCTGAAGTCCATGCTCATCTTATCGACTTCATCGAGAAGTATAACCGGATTAACGGTTTCTGCTTTTTTCATTGACTGAATAATTTTACCGGGAAGCGCACCTATATAGGTTCTTCTGTGTCCTCTTATTTCCGCTTCGTCCCTAACTCCTCCAAGGGACATTCGGACGAATTTTCTACCCAGAGCGGTTGCTATGGAATTTGCCAGGGATGTTTTCCCGGTACCGGGCGGACCCACGAAACATAAAATAGGACCTTTAACCTTTTCAACAAGAGATTGAACAGCAAGGTATTCAAGAATTCTTTCTTTTACTTTCTTTAAGCCGTAATGATCTCGATTCAAAATCTTTTCGGCCTTATCAATGTCAAGTTTGTCTTCTGTAGATTCCTTCCACGGGATAGAAATCAGCCAGTCTATGTAATTTCTCGATACGGTAGATTCAGCGGACATGGGGGGCATGGCCTTTAGTCTTTGCAGCTCTTTTTGAGCCTTTTCCTCGGCTTCTTTTGACATTCCCTTGTTTGCAATTTTTTCTTCAAGTTCTATAAGTTCCGAAAGTACGGAATCTTTTCCACCGAGCTCTTTCTGAATGGCCTGCATCTGCTCGTTTAAGTAATATTCCTTTTGAGCTTTTTCCATCTGCCTTTTAACTCGGTTTTGTATTTTCTTTTCCACCTGAAGTATCTCAATCTCCGACTGCATCAGTTCCAAAAGCTTTTTAAGCCTTTGAGTACCGTTAAATGTTTCTAAAATATCCTGTTTTTGTTCAAGCTTAAGATTAATGTGTGATGCTACGGTATCTGAAAGTCTTCCGGCTTCTTCGATATTTGCAACAGCTAAAAGCATTTCAGGCGGCATTTTTTTGTTCAGTTTTACATATGTTTCAAAGGTCGAATGTACCGATCTGATCAACGCCTCGCTTTCAACAGTTTGATCGGTTTCGTTTTCGATTTCTTCATAATCGGCAAGGAAATGCTTATCGTCGATGATGAATTTTGAAACGGAAACCCTTTTTTTTCCCTCCACAAGAACTTTTACCGTGCCGTCCGGTAACCTTAATAACTGGATTATGGAACTTAACGTACCGACAGGATAAATATCACTTTCTTTGGGGTCATTCGTTTTGGCCTTTTTTTGAGACGCAAGTATAATTTCAGTGTCGCCCTGCATGGCAGTTTCAAGGGCATTTATGGATTTTTCCCTGCCGACAAAAAGAGGCATTACCATATACGGAAAGATAACGACGTCTCTTAGCGGAAGTAGGGGTTTTTCACGCGAAAGATTGTTTACAGACTTTTGCATCTAATGCATCCTCGTAGGTTAAAGGGGTGATCGAGTTATTTAATCAGGCGGACTCGGCTTCTTTGCGCTTTTCCTTTTGGTAAACTAAAAGCGGCTTTTCTCCCTTGGTGATGACTTCCTGATTGACTACAACCTCTGAAACATCACTAAGTGAGGGGATCTCATACATTATCTCCAATAGTGCGTTTTCAAGAATGCTTCTAAGTCCCCTTGCGCCCGAGCTTTTTTCTATCGCTGTTTTTGCAACGGCTTCGATTGCCCCTTGAGCAAATTTGAGCTCAACCTTTTCGAGCTCAAAGAGCTTTTTGTACTGTTTTATAAGAGCGTTTTTCGGTTTGGTTAATATCTGAATAAGGGCATCTTTGTCAAGCTCGTGGCAAGTTGCTATTACGGGCAGTCTTCCGACGAACTCAGGTATCAGTCCGTAAGTTAAAAGGTCATCGGGTTGCGTGTTTTTGAGTATCTCCCCGATTTTTCTGTCTTTTTTGCTTTCTATATTTGCGGTAAATCCCATTTTTGTGTGCGAAACTCTCTTTTCAATTATGCTGTCTAGCCCGACAAATGCACCTCCGACAATAAAAAGAACATTTGTAGTGTCAACGGGGATATATTCCTGTTGAGGGTGCTTTCTGCCGCCTTTTGGAGGCACATGCGAAACGGTTCCCTCAAGTATTTTTAAAAGCGCCTGCTGAACACCTTCTCCGGATACGTCTCTTGTGATAGAGGGGCTGTCTGATTTTCTTGAGATTTTATCGACTTCATCAATGTAAACTATGCCTTTCTGGGCCCTTTCAATATCGAATTCGGCGTTTTGTAAAAGATTTAAGATAATATTTTCAACGTCTTCTCCGACATATCCGGCTTCGGTAAGCGTGGTTGCATCCACCATTGCAAAAGGAACGTTTAGGAATTTGGCCAGGGTTTGTGCCAGCAATGTTTTACCTGTTCCGGTCGGCCCTAGTAGCAGTATATTGCTCTTTTGAAGTTCAACATCGGTTGCTTTATGGTCTATCCGTTTATAATGATTGTAAACCGCAACGGACAGAATTCTTTTGGCTCTGTCCTGACCTACTACATAATCATCAAGAAAAGCTTTTATTTCATACGGTTTGGGAATTTGTGTTTTAACCTGGCGTGATTCTTCTCTCTCTACTTCTTCAGCTATAATGTCGTTACAAAGCTCAATGCATTCGTCACAAATGTAAACCGTCGGGCCGGCAATGAGTTTTTTAACTTCCTTATTGCTCTTACCGCAAAAGGAACAGCTCATCGTACTATTTGTATCTTCTCTTTTTTTCATTTTTTGATTATGGCCTTTTTCTTAATTACAACGCTGTCGATTATACCATATTCCTTTGCATCCTGTGCTGTCATGTAAAAATCACGGTCGGAATCCTTAATTATTTTATCCATTGGCTGTCTTGTATGCTTAACCAGAATTTTACTCAATTCTTCCTTTAGGCTCAAGATTTCACGAGCCTGAATATCAATATCCGATGCCTGTCCCTTAAAACCTCCCATCGGCTGATGTATAAGGATTTTTGAATGGGGAAGGGCAAAGCGTTTCCCTTTTTCCCCGGCAGCCAGTAAAAGGGCCGACATGCTTGCGGCCATTCCTACGCAGAAAGTTGAAATCTCGGGTTTGATATGTTGCATGGTATCATAAATGGCTAATCCTGCATAAACGGATCCGCCCGGTGAATTTATATAGAAGTTTATATCTTTATCCGGATCGTCTGATTCAAGGAATAGTAGCTGGGCGATTATTAGATTTGCTATGTCGTCATTAATTTCAGAGGCTAAGAATATAATTCTGTCTTTTAGAAGCCTTGAATAAATGTCATACGACCTCTCACCTCTATGGGTTTGTTCAACCACTATTGGAATCAGCGCCATCTTTTTTATCTCCGCTTTCTTTGTGGGTTTTAGCAGGTTCCAGTTTAATGTTAGCGTTCCTGATGACAAAATCAAGCGTTTTTTCGGAAACAATCTGACCCTTAAGCTCAGCAAGGGCGTTTCCCTTGCTGTAATACTCCTTGATCTGATTGATGGGAACGTTTAATCCCTTTGCCGTTGACTGCATTTTACTTTCTATTTCCTGGGAGTCAGCTCTTATCTTTTCCTTTTTTGCAATCGCCTCTAAAAGTAAGTATTTCTTAACCCTGTCTAGGGCTTCCTCGTCAAATTCCTTGCCGGATTTTTCAATCTGTTTTTTCTGTTCCTCTTCGGGCATTCTTCTTCTGGACATGCGGGCCTTGAACTCATTGATCATGTAATTCTTCTCGTTTTCAACCATAACCGAAGGCACTTCGAAAGTATTTATCTCAATGAGTTTTTTAAATGCCTGGTTTTGAAGCTTTACCCTAGATGTGTTTTCCCTCTGTGTTTTTATCTGCTCTTTAGCCTGATCTTTTAAGTCCTTTAAGTCCTTATACGGGCCCATGCTTCTTGCAAAGTTGTCGTCGATATCAGGCAGTACGCGCTCTCTTATTTCCTTAAGTTTAATTTTAAATTCGGTATCTTTACCTGCATACTTTTTATCCTCAAAGTCTTTGTCAATCTTTGACTTTACGGTTCTTTGATCCCCCTTTTTCATTTCCTTAAGTGCCTTCTCGATGTCAGGATTAACAAGCCCGCTTCCTATATGCATATTTTGTGTTTTCTGGTTTTCAGGGGTTAAAAGTTTGCCGTCAACGTAGGCTTCTACTTCTGTGACTGCGAAATCTCCCTCGCCGGGTGTTTCTATGTCCTTGATTTTTAAAACGGCATGTGAATCTCTTAAATGATTTATTACGTTTTCAACGTCCTTTTCCGTAATTTCAACCTTTTCCCGGGTAAGCTCCAGCCCCTCGTAATTTTCGGGATTAATTCCAGGTTTAACCTGTACGGTTGCCTTATAGGTGTAGTCCTTGTCAGGCTCAAACTTGTCTGCGTCGAATTGAGGGTAGGAGACAGGTTCAAGTTTTTCATCATCCAGCGCTTTCGAGTAGCTGTCATTAATTAATTTACTCATTACGTCTGAATGAACCTGCTCTTTGTAATGCATCTCCAGGACATTTCTGGGAACCTTTCCCTTTCTGAAGCCCTTTATCTGTGCGTTTTTCTTAAGGGTTTCAAAGGTGCTTTCAATCTCTTTATTTATTTTTTCTTTTGGAATCTCGACGTTTATTACCTTTTCAACATCCGATTTGTTTTCAATACTGTGTTTCATTGTAAAAAATCCTTTGTTTAAAGTGCTTTAAAAAAAATATAATGCGAGGGAGGGGATTTGAACCCCTACGGTTTTACCCACTGGATCCTAAGTCCAGCGCGTCTGCCAGTTCCGCCACCCTCGCTTATAAAGCAATTAAGCCAATAGTCAACAGGAGTTTTAAGTCCGCGCATTTTATTCAAATTATTCAATATTTGCAAGCCTTTGACTATTCTCCGGGTTTGCATAGTTTTGTACTAAGAACCCCTGTAAAAAATACATTGTAAATGATTGAAAAGAACTGTAAAAACAACAAGTTGATTTAAGGAGGGATGGTTTATAAAAAGAATGATTCTGCCTGAAAAAACTAAAGCAGGCAGGTTAAACAAAAGTAATTCTGACGATGCTTTTGCCATTACTTTGATGAAAAAAAAGATTCCGGGAAAATTCAAATCCTATCCCGTTGTTCAGATATACGAACATCGAACATATAAACTTAAAGACAACATAATCCTGGAAAATGAAGACGAAAATAGCAAGGAGGTCATTTTTGAAATGATTTATCACGGTTTTTCATACATACAAACCGAGAAGGGAATCAGCCGAAGTAATCTTGAAACTCAATATGCGGGAATCGGTAAAAAATGTGACTCTGAGATAAGCGAAGTTTTTAAGAGTGATGGGTTAAGCGGCAAGGAAATGGTTGATAAGCGAATAATTGCCTATACTTTAATAGTTAGATATATCAAGAGAGTAAATGCACATTTAAAAAACGTAGCAACTGCGGTTGTTAATCCTTTTCACAGGATAGGCTTTAGAAGATCCACACCCTAAAGCAGAGAAGAAGCACCTTCATCAAGAAGAATCTCGGGAGGCTTATTTGAAGGGTTAACCAGGGATGCAGGCAGAGATAAATTCCTGTCTTTTATCAGTTTTGATACTGCTTTAGCCTTCTCTTTGCCTAATATAATAAAAATTATATTCTTTGCGTTGTTGAGTACCGGAAGTGTAAGCGTAATTCTGTCGGGTTTTCCATCCTCGTTATGTACGGGCACGGCAATTTTTTTTCTCTCTTCAACTGTCTCTGATCCCGGGAGAATAGAAGCTATACGGCCGTCTGAACCTAAACCAAGGAAGATCAGATCGATATCCGGGAAATTTCCCTCCTTGAGATCAAAAGATTCTAAAATCGAAGCAGAGTATTTTATTGCAGAATCAGCAGGGGATGCCGATCTTACATCTATGGGAAAGGTGTTTCTGGGACGTATGCTTACATGATCAATAAGATTTTTCTTTATAGATGAGAAGTTGTTGTCGGGATGTGATTTTTTAACAAAGTTTTCATCGACCTGGAACAAACGGGTTTTGTTCCACTGGAATTCCTTTTTTTTGGAAAGCTCTTCATACAGGCCCTTTGGGATATTATCGCATGGGAAAGCCAGAGAAAAAAAACCTCTTGCGGCGATGGATTCAAGCGAAATTTCGTGAAATCTTCTGCATAAAAAGTTCCAAAGCGACTGCATGGATTCAAACGTATAATAATTAAGCATGCTTTCAACTATAGCATAATCATATATTGTTTTCGTTCCAAAAGTCTTAAGTCTGTCGTAGTGTAACAATTCCGGGGACGGAAGGTTGTTTATGAATGAAGCAATGAAAGAGATTACGAAAACAATTCTTGATTTTTTTACTAAGCATCCGGAAAAATGGACTTTGTCGGATGCAGGGATATTCATAGGGAAAATTATATTGGGACTAATAATATTTCTGATAAGCATGATGATTGTATGGGGTTTATACAGGCTTTTTACGAGGCTATTAGGGGGAACTGTTAAACTTTTTACCGGCGGAAAAAGCAAGATCAGATAATTATAATTGCCGGAGCGGCTTTCCAATTATTGTACTTGACAAATTCTTGTCTTTAAATAATGCTATGCACGGCTTTTAAGGTGCTCTTTAATGAGTTAAAAGGGAATCGGGTGAAAATCCCGTGCGGTCCCGCCACTGTAACCGGATATCCTCTTTAAAGCATATCCACTGGTTTTTAAAGCCGGGAAGGACTTAAAGGGGCAAAGCCGTAAGCCAGGAAACCTGCCTTGCAAGTAACAACCACTGGGTAAAACTCTTCGAGGTAAAGAGAGGGTGGATGAATATTAAATATCTGAAAATATTAATACTTCTAGCCTGCATAGCCGGTTTTGTCGGCCTTTTAAATTTAACCGTTTTTTCAAATCCTGACCTGTTAGGTTTCTCCGATAAGAATTCTTCAAAATTAAAAATCAAGCAGAAGCAGGAAAGAAAAATTGCCGGACCCGATTCTCAAGAAATACGTTTAAAGGCTAGTCAAGCAGAATCTTTGACGGAAAGAACGGAAAGCCTTGATTTGTTTTCGCCGGGGAAAATTTCGCCCTCGTTAAAATCCTCAAAATCATCGCATGATGAATCGCCCGGTGAAGAGGAAGCTGAAACAAACAAACAAATTCAAAGTGAAAGTGAGCAGTCAGAGGAAACTGATTATTCGCCTTTTTTGGGTAATTTGGGAAGCTATGATTTGACGGAAAGCAATAAAGTGCAGGAGTTTAATGGCGAGCCGGAAAAGAATTCGGCTGAGGGAGATGAGGAAAATCTAAAAGAAACTGCCGCAAGGAGCAATCAGATAGAACGTGTCGGGGGCGGGGAAATAAAGGATAAAACAACAGATAAAGAACAAAATAATGCGAACAGAACTAAAAATAGTAAACTTAAAGGTTCACCTCTGTCTGATAAAAATTCCGATAATAGGGTTGCCGTTAATTTCCCTAAAACTAGAACCAATAACCTTTTACTTAATCAGAATAATAACTTGGATACTCAGGGGTTTAAGAAGACCGAAAACCGCACAAATCCTGTATCCGGTCTAAGGGCAGTTTCATCGGATTCAAAAATAGGTCTTGTATGGGACAAAAACACTTCAGTGAAAATTTTTATAAGCGATGTAGATTATCCTGCGGAACCTTCAGACGGTATAGAAGTATACTCCGGAGCGGGTAATAACGCTGTAATAACAAGACTCGATAATGAAATTACTTATTATTTTTCCGCTTTTTCATTTGATGCTTCGGGTAATCATTCCGTACTTCAAAACGGTTCAAAGGCCTTAGCAACCCCTCATCGGGTATCATTAAGCGGGAGTTTTGATGTTCTTCCGGACGAAATAGTTTCGTTTGATCCGCTGGACAGTTCAGGTGCTTACGGAATGGAACTGCTGGCCGATACCGTTTTAAGCCTGCCGAAAGGAGCCGGAGAATGGATGGGATCCATGGAAGTTGTTTCACTAAACGCATTATCAAGGAAAGACGCACAAAGTACATCACGTTACGGCGGAAGTATAACTTTGAAGTTTACAGATAATATCGTATACAACGGTCAGGGGGACGACTTTACGGTTTTTGAAAATGCTTTCCATGTTGAGGGCACTGACAGTTACATAAGAAGTAGCTCCAATGAACAAAGATTTTGACGGAATACAGGATTATGAGTT
>CAYYBZ010000001.1:20814-30160 GCA_964470285.1 uncultured Oligoflexia bacterium | reverse complement strand
CCAAGGTCTAAGGAATTTTCCCATCCGAGATTGTATAATGTTTCCAAAGAATGGGAAGCTTCGGTAAAAAGCTTTTTGGGAGAATTGTCAATCGGCATTATCGATACTTGACCCGAGCCTGGATTTACAATCATTTCAAATGTACCTAAGACTTCAGGCCCGTCTGATCTGCTTTTATTCGTTTGACATGCGGAAAAAATAAGCGTCAATAAAAATAGAATTATTCCGAATGTCTTTAATGGATATGAATTGTTCATACTAATCCTTTAAAAATGTTAAAAAATCGGTTAAGGAAAGGGCGGATTCGGAGAGAAACCTGTTAATTCGGTAGCCCTTCAAACCATGTTACCTAACAGGTAATTTAGGTCAATGACTTTGCGTTTTCATTTTTTCAAATGAAATAGCCCTTTCGATAACAGTCTACTATTATAAGTGTAGATTAAAAACAGAAAGTATACAATAAAACAACACTGTAATATTTGTTTACATTTAGCGTATCTGCCAACACAAACCTATTAACAAAGCTTGAAAATGACAACATAAGTTACGCTAGACACCAAAGTCGATTAAAATTGTGCAAGTATAATCTCAAAGCTTCTCTGTATTGGAATGAAGTTTTTTTGCGTTTTCGGGTTTATTAGATGCTTTATATTAAACAATTGCTTTTAGTATATTCATCTGTTTTAATTTTTGTATTAATTTTCAAGAGGTGTTGAATGAGAATAATCGTTGTAATTTTTGTTTTTGTGTCATTTCTAACAATAAGCTGCTCATCTCAGATTGGCGGAACTCTAATCGGTTTTAATAAGGAAGCGGTTCCCGACACTCTAGTCCGCTTAATTGTGATTGATGATGAAGGGCAAGAGTTGGAAGAGGTGGGATTTACCGTAACAAGCAGTAACGGAAATTTTGATTTCGGTTTTGCGGATTCCCTGGGTTCATCCTTTGTTATCGAGGGGGTTTTACCTGAAGGAAGAATAAGAGCCTTTGCAATGGGGAACGGTAAAAAAACGGATGTATCTCCGGTAACCGATGCAATTGTTTCAGCAGTGATATATGTGACTGAAACTGACGGGGGAAGAAGCCTTTCGGATTTTGAAAGAAGTGAATTGCGGGATATTATAAAAGATGTTTTGGATGATGCCGCTCACTGGGAAGTATCCTATACACATACACAGGAATTAATTAATACTGTTATTGAATCTGCAGGACGGGCAATACCGGAGGCAGCTGGAGGAAGCTTAAGTGCGGTTAATTCCGCATCGCTCGATGCCCCCAATGTTGTAAGCGAAGAGGATCCTGCCTTCGATGTTTCACTGCTTACTACATGCGTAAGAAATCATTATGTTCTGGAAGGAAAGTTTTTCTACTTCGATATAAATGAAGACGGAGCCCTTTGCAAAATTGCATCTCAAAACGCTTTTATAGGAAATGCTTATGCAATAGCGTATCAACTTAAGATATCAGGCGATACTTTTAAGGATCCGGGAACCGGAGTCGATACCGGTTCGGGTGCTTTTCCGGGTGACGGTTGCGGAGGAGGTGCAAGCTGTCCGGATACAAGCGTTGAGGATGAAAATGAGGTTGTTTTCGGTCCGGTTGAAACGCTGGGAGGACTAAAGGTAACAAGAAAGGTTTATGTAAATGAACAGGCCGATTATGTAAGATATCTGGAGATTGTGGAAAATCCTACTGAATCGGATAAAACAATTTCATTGGCTATAGACGGAGATTTGGGCATTGGAGACCCTCCGGGAGGCAATGTATTTATTTCAACGCTGCTTGATTCTTCAGGAGATCTGATAATTGATGAAAATGATGACTATGCCGCAAGCATTACGCAGATATCTAATAATCCTGTTCCTGTTGTAGGTTATATCTGGGACGGCGCAGTAGGTTTTGACCGTGTCGACACGGTTAACCTTCCGCCTTCAAATGATGTAATGATGTACTATGAATGGCAGGATGTTGCACTACCTGCCGGCTCAACAAAGGTTTATATGCACTACGCATTTATTACAAGTACGAAGGATGCCTCACAGTTTGATCAAACTCTTGAGAGCATATACTTAAGTCCAGATGAAACCGGAATGAACTCAACTGAACTCAACGGTCTTCAAAACTTTGCGGTATTAAGAGGGAACATAAGGGGGGAGGCCGGTTCATTGGTCTCTTCTTCCTCAATTACAATTACAAATGTGACAAGGGTGTCAACCATGTCGGTGAATGCTCAAAGAGACGGTAGTTTCGCTTACAGTTTAAACGCACAATCCGGTGACGAGATAAAAGTGGAAACGCCTTTGAGTTCTTTTACTCTTAACGTGCCTTAAACAGAAAATAAAATCAGGTAGAAAATCCTGAGGTAAACTGAGTGGCCATATTGTTGTCCGCATCGTCAACAACATCGGTTTCAATAAGTATCTGATAATTTGTTCCACCGTTGAGGTTTGATACGGGATCAATAATTATTTTTGATCTGGGTTCATTGGGTACGGGATCACTTGGTCCCTGATCCTCTATCGACACGCTTACCGGCACTTCAACCCACCAGAACCAGAGTCTGTACTGAAGCCTGAAAATTCCCGAAACGGCGGTGTCCGGATCAATGGATTCGTTCATGTATACCGTAACGGTTTTTGTAGCGGGCACGCCCGATGCTCCGTTAACCGGATCCGTAGAATTAACGGTCGGAGCAGTAGAATCGGTTTCATTTTTACTTGTGAAATTTACCTCAGTGAATGATTGAAGGGCATATCCCGCCAGATTTCTTATGCTGGTTTTAACGTTTAAAGTGTAATCCTCGTTATTTGCCAGCAGATTTGTTGGATTAATAATTGCTGTTGTAGAATCTTCAGACAGGATGATGTTAGCCGCTACTTTTGAAGAATCGTAATCTCTTATAAGCTCAATAGAATTTGAAGAAACTGTACTCGGATCCACGGCTTCATTGAATACTATCTCTAAATTCTGCCAGCGTTCAAAGCCTGAAGATTCATCTGTCGGATCTGTAGAACTAACTGATGGCCCTGAAGTATCCGATGCTGTGCCGGTAGTGAAGCCCGTGTTTGATGCGGTTAATGATCTTCCCGCAAGATCTGTTATTCCGGCGGTAGCGTAAACAGTATAAGTAGTCGAGGAGGTTAAATTCCCTGTAGGATTTATCTTTGCATGAATATAATCCGAAAGCAGGGTTACTGTCCCTGAAATAGACGGGGAAAGATAGAGATTTGATCCTGTTACCGTATCGGCATCTACAGGCTCGGAAAAAGTTATAATAATATTTGAATTTACGGGGACGGAGGTTTCACCGTCAGAGGGGGCTACACCCGCCGCATACGGATCTGTCGTATCTGAGCCGGTTCTAAAATTGGCGTTGAAGTCTGCGGCCAGAGCGTTTCCTGCTAAATCCTTAACTCCGTCGGTTCCTCCGGTAACGGTTAGATAATGAACGCGGTTTGTTCCAAGGGGAGGATTTGTCTGAATAAAAAATGCCGAGTAGCCGTCTTCTGAGAGCTGCACCGTACCCGGTACATTGTTCCAGGTAAAGAATCCGGTGTAATAACCTAAATCAATTGTACCCGTACTTACCGTATCGGGATCAAGCGGTTCTGAAAAAGTTATCACAACGGATGTATACGGACTGGCATCCGTAGCTTCATCAGCCGGAGTAACTGAAACAACGCTGGGAGCTGTTGTATCGACTGCAACTGCTGTAGAAAACTCTACCGTTTGCGGTGAAAGAAGAGTGTTTCCGGCAAGGTCCTTTATCTGTTCGCCTATTGTCAGAACGTAAGCAGTATTGTTGTTTAAGGCGGAAGACGGGTCGAGAGTCGCTGTCAGCCCGTCCTGGGAAAGTGAAACCGTTGAAGGGACAAGGCTTTCATCCGATTTCTTTTTTAGGAATAAATTGCTGCCCGTTATCGTCGAAGGGTCAATTTCCTCTGAAAAAATGACTTGAGGGGATACGTATTCGCTGACATTTGTCGCACCGTTTGAAGGTGTTGCACTTACAACTTCGGGATTGGTTGTATCCGTTCCAGAACCTGTTTCAAAAGTGAATATATAATCCGTTTGAAGCGCGTTTCCGACAAGGTCTTTTATGCCGGAGGAGCCGCTGTTTACCGTAACAGTGTATTCCGTGCTTGCATCGAACTCATAAGCGGGGCTTAAATTGACAGGGTCGTTTGGGGAAAATGTTGCGGTTAATCCGTTTACTGAAAGGGTCAGATCACCGGCTATGGTTGTGCTCCCGTCCTCAATAATAATGTTGTCACTCGGAGAGGTTAAAGTATTTTCGTCAATGGGTTCGGAAAAATTGATCTGTACGGTAGTGTTTCGGGATACTCCGCTTGCACCGTCAGTCGGCGAGGTTGAATTAACAGTAGGCGGGGTTGAATCCGAGCTTGCTGTAGTAAAATTGTATTGATAATCGTTTGCAAGTTCACTGCCGGCCAAATCTTCAACTGCCGACGGGCATGGCGCTGCGCCGGTTGTTCCGCAAACACTTACCGTGTGGATTGCCGAACCGTTTAGAGATGAAGACGGATTAAATGTTGCGGTGTAGCCGTCGCCAGAAAGGCTTACCGCCCCTGTAATTGATGTTCCTCCGCGGTAAAGGAGAATAGTGCTTGCGCTTACGGTAGAAGGTGAAACCGGTTCAGAAAATGTTATAAATATGTTGGCTCCGGGACTTACATCTTCTTCATTTGTAGTCGGGTTCGTGCTGCTTACCTGAGGTGCTACGCTGTCATGAACTATTTGAACAAGGGTCGCCGAACTGATTCTGATAGGTGTTGTTTGAATCTGATAAACATACAAATTGTTAGTTGTGTTTGCGTTTAAGGTTACAGTAGGAGTCACGGTTCCTGCTGCAGGATTGTTGTCGCAAACGTCGTTGTCTGTGCAATCTATCTGACCGACTCCTCCGGTTATTCGAACTGAGTCTGCGCCGTCTCCGGTATCTATCGTAACAGCGATGTTTTGTGTAGAGACATTTGTGGGTGATGTAACTGCGGCCACTGAAGGAGCATCTAAGCCGGTGCCGTCATCGACATAGGCAAGAACATCTGCAGTGAAGCTTAGAAGGGGTATATGTGTAGCATCAAGATCGGGATGAGTGAAAGTAAATTGCAGGAATTTACAGCCTGAATATTCCGAAGGCTCCAATGTGTAAGAAGGGCTTGCGTCGTTGGTGTCGCATTTCTCAGTATAATCCCATGTTGGATGATATGTGTACTCCGGGCATTCCCCGGTAACGTACGGGTCGGAGGGAGGACCGCTTCTTACAGGGCAGTTTGTGTAAGTGAAATTCGGATCGTCGCTCATACAGTCAAGATAACCGTTAGTATCGGTATCTGCTAAAGTAGTACAGCCGGAATCATGATTCATGCTGCTCATGTCGGCCTGTTCAAAGGTCTGTGCAAGCGGTGGAACGGTTGTATCTATGCATGACGGATTTTCGCATGTTTCATCGCACGTTGTATCGCAAATTCCCGAAGTACCTATCGAATAAATTCTCAGTTCAATCGGGGCTAAATAATTTTCATCACAAAAATCTTCGGCTCCTGTCGGACAGATGGATCCGCCGGATGCGGTCCGGTTTAAAAGTTTAACACTTGCTGTTAATATTCCTGATGCAGCGTTGTAATCAGCATTTGAGCAATTTTCAGGATTAATTCTTAAAAGGCCGGCTTGAAGATCTATTGAGTTTTCGATTCCAAGATTGTAAAACTGTCCTGTAAACTCAGATGTTGAATCAATGTCGATATTAACAGGAGTTATTCGTACTTCACCTGATCCCGGATTAAGAAAGAAGTGATATTTCCCTATAACTTTTTGGCCCGAGGTTTGGTTATTGTTTGTGCATGTTATGAGTGAAAAAGCAGCAACCAAAATCAGCACGGATAAATAAGTATAGATTTTGGTGATTTTCATAATAGACCCTCGTTTTTTGAGCAAACTCCCACCTTAATTTAATGTATTCCTTAATTATAAAGTGTATTAGCTTATCGATGCAACAAAATTAAAAGTTTAAATCATGTGTAAACAATTGTATTTGTTGTCTAATAAGATGATTCTTAAACGGAATAAAATGACGATTGTCTAAAGTGCAGCAACTTTTATTGGCATCAAGAGTTGGGGAGGGTGCTTAGAATTTTCTGCGTCTCTTTTTTTTCTTTTCTTTGTCGTCTAAATAAAAGAAGTAATACCGGAGTCCCAGATAAATGATCGGGACCCCGATAAATACTATGAGTAAATATATTTTCATTAATTAGCTGACTTTTTCAGAAACCGATTTTGCCTGTAAGAAGAGAAGTAAATAATCTCTTCCGCCGGCCTTTGAATCCGTTCCCGACATATTGAATCCGCCGAAGGGATGAACACCGACCAGAGCGCCTGTACATTTTCTGTTTAGATAAAGGTTTCCGACATGAAATTCTTTTTTAGCCCTCTCAAGATTTTCTCTCGATTGGGAAAAAACGGCGCCTGTTAATCCGTATTCGGTATTGTTCGCGATTTTTAAAGCTTCATCATAGTTTTTGGATTTGATTACTGCTAGAACCGGTCCGAAGATTTCTTCCTGGCTGATTTTTGCCATGGGGTCAACGCCTTCTATTATTGTGGGTTTAATGAAAAATCCGTTGCCCTCCGCAGGTTCACCACCAGCAACAAGTTTACCCTCGGTCTTACCGATTTTTATATAATCCATAATTGTGTCGTAGGCCTTTTTGTTGATTACAGCGCCCATGTAATTAGAGTGATCCTTAACCGGACCTACGGTAAGTTTCTTTGTTTTTTCTACGATTTTTTCAACAAATTCATCGTAAATTTTTTCATCGACTATCACTCTTGAACATGCCGAGCATTTTTGTCCCTGAAAACCGAATGCCGCTGCAACCGTTGCGGCTGCCGCCTCTTCCATTTTAGCGTCGTCACATATTATCATCGTGTCTTTTCCGCCCATTTCAGCTATTAATCTTTTAATCCATATCTGGCCTTTAACCGTTTTTGCAGCCTGCTCAGCAATATGAAGTCCGACTTCTTTTGAACCCGTGAAAGCGATAAGTCTTGTTTTGGGATGCTTCACCATTACATCGCCCGCAATCGCTCCCGGACCGGGGCAGAAGTTGACTACTCCCTTTGGAAGACCTGCTTCTTCTAAAATTTCCATGAATTTATAACCTATCCAGCATGAATCACTGGAGGGTTTTAAAACTACGGTGTTTCCGGTTACAAAAGCACCGGTTGTCATGCCGACTAAAATTGCAAGGGGAAAGTTCCAGGGAGGAATTACAACGTTAACACCTAATGGAATGTAAAACATTTCAGGCTTTTCACCGGGATATGGAGTGATAGGTTGCTCGGCTCCGTATCTTAAGGCTTCCTGTCCGTAGAATATTAAAAAATCAATTGCTTCTGCCGTATCTGCATCGGCTTCCACCCAGTTTTTACCCTCTTCCAAAACCATGGTTGCAGAAAGTTCATGTTTTTTTCTCTTCATTATTTCTGCGGCCTTGAACGCGTAGTTGGCCCTGTCTTCGGCTGAAGTATATTTCCAGGTTTCGAAAATCTTTGCCGCGGTTTCTATTGCCTGATTTGCTATTTCCGGTGTGGCCTTGGAAAAAGTCCCGAGTACTTCATCTTTGTTTGAGGGGTTTATTGAGGTAATTTTATCTTTTGTTTTTACTTTTTCACCGCCGATTATGAGATCATAATCCTTGCCCTTTTCCTTCTCAACCTTTTCAAGTGCCGCTAAAAAGGCTTTTTTATTATCCTCTTTAGAAAAGTCTGTCAAAGGTTCATTTTTAAACTCTTTATTCATAAAAACTCCTTATTCTGGATATTGATTAGAGTGAATTGAAGCAGGCAAATGTATTACCAGAATAGGCGATAATTTCAAGCTTTATCGGCTACCAGTTATCGGACAACGTTTATCAGTAAAACCATTTGTAATTATTTGTTTAAACAGAAATGGGGACCGACAGAAATGGGAACAGAAATGGGTAACAGAAATGGGGACGTAACAGAAATGGGGACGGAGGTTGTTGGGTTTAATGATATTGTATAGTTATGTGATTTTTGAATGTGTTCAACTTATGTCGCTTTGAAAGCATGTCAATTCTAGGGACATGTATGCTGCAAGAGTAGGTGTGATTTAACTTATTGAATTAATTAAATCAGAAAGCCTCCGTCCCCATTCACGTCCCCATTCATCCAAATCGTTAAAATATTACAGATTTAGGGACAGGCCGTGCTTTTTCTGTGTAAACACGGTTTAAGCCATGAAAAAGCAAATTAAAAAAACTGAAAGCAATTAATCTCCGGGTACAACAGTAACATTAAGGTCATTGATTAAATATTCTCATTTACAAAAACAGGTAAGGCTTATAGAATGCGCGCATTATGAAAATGAAAATAGCAATTATATTAATGATTTTAGGTGTTTCACTGTTACCGGCGGCCTTGATAAATTCTCAGGAAGCAAAAAAAGACATAACAAAAAAAGTACTTCTTCTTGAATATGACGGTGTTATTCACGGAGGAACTGTAGAAGTTATGAAACAGGCACTTGATAAGACTAAAAATGAAGGCTTTGAGTGCTTTATTCTAAAGCTTGATACTCCGGGCGGAACGGTTGACGCAACAAGAAAAATTGTCAAGCAAATGCTTAATTCGGAAGTTCCTACGGTTGTTTACGTAGCACCATCAGGGTCGCGCGCAGGCTCGGCCGGAACATTCATTACTATGGCCGGAAATGTTGCAGCTATGGCTCCTGGTACAAATATAGGAGCCGCTCATCCTGTGATGGTTACCGGAGAGGATCCCGAGAAAAAGGGCGGAAAGCATATGGCTAAAAAAATTGAAGAAGATACAGCCGCCTTTATCGAATCCATAGCAAATGAACGCGGGAGAAACGTGCAGTGGGCAAGAAAGGCCGTTTTGGAAAGTTCCTCAATCACTAATGAAAAAGCTTTAAAAAATAATGTTATTGACCTTGTAGCCAAGGATGTTGAAGAGCTTTTAAACAAAATGGACGGAATGAACGTCAAACTAAAAAACGCAAGTTTCAAGCTTGCCACAAAGGGTGCCGCTATTTCTAAATTTGAAATGGGTTTTAAATTAAAGATATTGAATTTCTTTGCACAGCCTACGGTAATAATGTTTCTCGTGCTGATTATGGTTTTAGGAATTTATGTGGAAATCTCACATCCCGGGATGATTTTCCCGGCAGTTGCGGCAGGAGTTGCCCTTTTGCTGCTTTTGTTCTCAACGCAGATTTTACCCATATCGTACCTTGGATTACTTCTGTTAATTTCGGCCATGGTTTTGTTTGTAATGGAAATCA
>CAYYBZ010000001.1:0-20804 GCA_964470285.1 uncultured Oligoflexia bacterium | reverse complement strand
GTTGGAGGATTAATATGCTTTATTGTGGGAGCTATGTTGTTGTTTGATCCCAAGAAAACTGATATAAGAATTCCCATGCAGGAAATTATAATATCATCGGTAGTTATAGCCCTGGTAGCAGCCGGCATATTAATCTTTGTTGTGAGCAGTATGAAGAAAAAACAAACAGCGGGCTGGGAAGGGCTCAAAGATCTTACCGGCAAGGCTGTTGATAGAATTGAGAAGGGCAAAGAAGGAAAGATTTTTATCAACGGCGAATACTGGAACGCCAAATCTGAAGAAATAATTGACAAAGACGACGAGGTTGAAATAATCGGAGGGAGAAATCTCATCCTGTATGTTAAAAAGAAGGTTTAGTTTAGTATAAATCTTGTCACGTTAAAGGGAGGTACATTATGCCGCTTTATTACATTCTCGGAATATTCCTTTTTATAATGATTTTATCCGGGTTCAGAATTGTAATGGAATATGAAAGGGGAGTCGTTTTCACGCTGGGTAAATTTTCAGATGTTAAAAGTGCAGGTCTTAGATGGGTTTTTCCTGTAGTTCAGAAAATTGTGAAAATAAGTTTAAGAACGATTGCAATGGATGTGCCCCCTCAGGATGTTATAACAAAGGATAACGTTTCCATTAAGGTTAATGCCGTCATTTATTTCAGAGTTATGGATTCTGAAAAAGCAATAATTCAGGTAGAAGATTATCTCTATGCTACAAGCCAGCTTGCCCAGACTACTTTGCGTTCAATTCTGGGTCAGCATGAACTCGATGATCTTTTGGCTTCAAGGGACAAAATCAACCAGGAGCTGGCAAAGATTCTTGATGATCATACCGATCCATGGGGTATTAAGGTTTCTTTGGTTGAAGTAAAACATATCGATTTGCCTCAGGAAATGCAAAGAGCTATGGCACGGCAGGCCGAAGCCGAAAGGGAAAGAAGAGCCAAGATAATCAACTCGGACGGCGAATTTCAGGCTTCTGCAAAGCTGGCTGAGGCTGCTAATGTTATCGGCGGAAATCCAGTCGCGCTTCAGCTTAGATTTCTTCAAACACTAGCGGAAGTTGCCACCGAGAATAATTCAACGACAATATTCCCGGTACCCATAGATTTTCTAAAGGCATTTATGCCTCAAGAGAAGAAATAATTTGCTGAATTTGAACAGCGGCCGATATCTGATCTTTTGCTGTTTTAAAACCGGTCGTACCATTTGATTATTCTGAAAAAATAAATGTTCAGCCTAGTATTTCGAGCTAGATAGCATTTCTAAAAACGCTTATGCAAGGTACGAAAGAGGAAACTCTCTGCCCGGTCGCTTTGCTCCTCGCAATGACTTAAGGTGTATCGTCGAAGCAGTTGCCGGGTAATTCGCTTGTGTCCAGTTCAACGTAATACTTGGCTACCTGTCCGGCTAGGGCCTGATCACTGCCCCAGAGAGTGACTATATCTCTCATATCAAAAACCCGATCGGGCTCATTGGCAGGTGGATAAGCATCTCCGCAGAATGAGAATTTGTCTGCGTTTCCGTAAGGGTTGGCTCCGCCGGTCGCTCCCATTGTTGCCGTGCAGTTTGTGCTGCCGCCTGTAAGTGTGGTACATCTTGACTGTTCGATCTGCCCTGTATCGATAAGCGCGGAGCTTGCACCGTTTATTGAAGTGTAATAAGTGTCATCATAGACCGTTCCGGCGCCGTTATATGGATCGACTGTATCCAAAACATTAGTTGTCTCTGTTTCGGTTGGTGCAGCTTCACAGTTTAACTGGCTGGCATCGGAATATTCCGCATCTGTCCACCATCCCAGATAACATCTATATACATCCTCAGTGCCGATTGTTTCAAAGCGCGGGGGATGATGGGGAGCAGGATTATCGTAGGTATCGTTGTAATCAAGATCAAAATGAATTGTGTGATCGGCTGTGCTATAAGGGTATCGATAATCTCCACCGGCTGTTACATCGCCGCCGACAACAATATTATCTATAATATCGGAGCCGCATCTGTAATTTCCGCTGTAAAATCCGGCAACTAACCTTGCATCTGCTCCGCCGTCCTTATCAAGTTTAATTGAATTATTATGAATTTTGTTGTCTACTGATCCCGAACCGGATAAAAGCCTTATTCCGGCCATCGGCTGATCTTCGGAAGCCGATCCTTCCAGCGGAGCAGCCCGCATATATATAATGTTGTTTCTCACTATTGCAGCAGGGGAGCTTTGATTTCTCAGAGTAATATTTGCAGAGTTGGGAATGCCTCTGAAATAACCTGCAGAGAAATTCCTCTCAATTATGTTGCCGCGGCCGTCTGAAAGAGAGATATGTCTCCAGGGAGAAGTGTTTTCAGGATCTGCGTTATCATGAATTATTGTGTTGCCGCGTATTATTGAGTAAGAGGCACCGCCTAGACTTATCATGGCTACGCCCCCGCTGACGGTTAATCCGGTAAAAGTATTATTCTCTATAAGATATCCCTGATAATAATGGGTGTGATTAAAATTAGCGACCATTCTTACAACGTCTTTTCCTAAAGTCGGGTTGGCAACCGTACCAGTAAAAATGTTGTTTCTTATTATAAATCCGAATCCGGTTTGTTCTCCACCTATAATTGCCGAAGAGGCCCCGCCCGGCGGTATGAGAATCGAAGTCCATGGCCCCCCGTTTTGTAATGTTAAGTTTTCAATTGCCCAGTATGAGCTTTGATTCTGAATACCTATGGGGGCGCTTGATCCTCCGTTTATAGTAGGATTTCCGGCTGAAGCTCCCCTTAAGGTTATCGGAATACCTAAGGCTCCGTTTCCGTTTTGGGCAAAATCTATTATTAATGTGCCTTCCTGATAGGCGCTGCCTCCATCCCTGATTTCAATTATGTCTCCCGGTATCAATGTCTGGCTCATGGCGGTTTGAATTGTGCAGAAAGGTATTGAGGGATCTCCGGAGTATTCGGTGTCTGAGCAGTTACCGTCATCTTTATCGACATAATAAGTCAGGGCATAGGTTTTCACTGAAATTAAGAATGAAAAACCGATTATGAAAACAATTAATTTTTTATATTTGTATTTTCTTATAATCAGAAAAAGCAACGTCGCGGGAACAAACAGTAAAAGAAGAAAAGCGGGAATTCTTAGTAGGCCCGATGATCCCAGTGCTCCGCAGCCTCCTCCCACTGTAAATAGGGCACTGTCGTCACCCGACCCGTACGGAGTAATTACTGCAGTAGCGGTAGGCTCGGGATCGGTCGGAGTAGGAACCGGTGTCGGTTCAGTGTAATCCATGGTTATTGTCGGAATATCAATTGTGTAGCTTAAAGGGTTATCGACGGAACCCATCCCTATTATCTGCAGGACATTAATAATAATTTTTGCGCTGTCGGTAATAGTGTTTGTCGGTACTTCAAACTCAACGTCTACGAGGTTAAACGGAGCCGCAAGTCCGGCATTGTTAAACCACACTATTCTGTCGGAAGTTGCTCCTACTTCATAAATGTCGTAAGTGCCGAGCGTTTTGGTTATGTTTGAAACGAGAAGGGCCCCTATCGGGTCAACTCTGACTGCTAAGGCAATTGCGCGTAAATTTTCAGGTGCAGATTGAATTTGCAGGCTCGCTGTAAAAGTGTCAAGCGGCTCTAAAGTGCCGGAAGGTATTTCAGCCGGGTCAAAGCGAACGCTAACCTGGGCTGTTGCAATACATGGCGTAAGCAGGAGTATAAAAAATATTTTGAAAATAACTGATTTCATTTTTCTTTTACTCGGATAAAGTGAAATTCTTAATATCGGCATCCTCAAAAGTTAAAGTGGAACCGATCGGAGTTTCTGTTATATCGTCATCCTCGATAAGGAACTTGTTTCCATCTGTGTCAATGCGGATTTTTAATTCTTTTACCCTCATTACTCCCTGAGTATTTGAAAGATTAATATCCTGGGGAGATTCTATAATGTAAAAACTTATGTTGTTTACGCCGTCTCTGCCGTTAATATCCGGCTGAGTGTTAAAAAGAGTAATATTTTTAACTGAAAAGTCGTAACAGTAAAGACCTTCGATTGACAGTCCCTGATTTGTAAGAGCATAGTCATATGCAATTCTTGAGCGCTCGGACCCGTCGGTGTATTTGGGATTTGTGTGCTCCCTGACTTCGGTGTTGTTTACCCAGCCGTCCATATCCGTATCTAGAATTCCCTCCTCCAGAGAAACCGGATTTGATCCGCCGTGAAATTCCGAAAAGTCGGTCAATCCGTCTCTATCCGAATCAAACTGTGTTGTTGCGTAACCTAAAAGCTCCTCTTCACAGTCTAAAAGTCCGTCATAATCGGAGTCATATCTTTTATTTTCATCGCAGTCGCAGTCGAACGGATTAAAGGGGTCAGATCCGATTGAAACCTCGACAAAGTCACCGCAGTAATCAAAATCAGTATCCCTTAATACCGAAGAAAGACAGTCAAGCGAATTAAAGGGATCTAAAACTCCGCTTAAGTTTTCAATATAGTCTGAGCATCCGTCCGAATCAGAATCCATAAACTGCGTAATGTTACAGTCTGAGGGATCATCCGGATCAGTGAGTACGGTATCTTCTAAAACATCGGGGCAGGTATCCCCGTCTGTATCAGTGCCCGGAATATTGGAAAGGGAGCAGTCATCAAGAGGATCCTGGGGGTCAAGGCCCAGCGCATTTTCCGCATAGTCGACACAGCCTCCCCCATCGTAATCAACTATAAAAAGATCGGAATTTCCCTTAAGCCTGTTGTCGGAAGGATCGGGAAGGCCGTCGCCGTCGGAATCGGCAAGCATTGAACCCGTGTTGTCAATTTTTGCATTTCTGTTGTATGCAACGAATGATTTGATTGCGAAAGTCCTTACGAATGATGTTAAATCAAAGCCGTCAAATGTAACAACATCTGCCGGATTCTGAATCGGGTTGAATTCAGAATAAAGCCCGTTACCGACAAGCTGTATCGATTGAAGAAGATCCCTTGCATTGATAACCTGAGACGGTTCCGGCGATGATGTATTTACGTTTAAGTAAGCCGTGTTGATTGTAACATCTCCGGCATCCCAGTAGGCTTCGAGATTTGATATTTCTTCGGCCATGTTAACTATGGAATCCTTGTCTTCAAGGGGTGCCCCTCCGTTTGGATATGGCTGTCCGATACCGTCGTCGGGAATACCGTCTGTAAAAAGTATTACGACGTATCTAATTTTATTTCTGTCGAGTTGCGGTGTATTTGAAAGATCAGATTGAATAACGTTCCTTGCAAGGTCGAGTGTGTTAAATATATCGGTAGTACTCCCGACAGTGGGATTTCCGGCATTATCTGTTGTTACAAGAGAGCTGATGAAGGGTTCTACGTCAAATCCCTGCAGAAAATATCCGTCGGGATTCTGGGTTATCGGAACAACACTGTTGGCAAAAGTCACTATTCCGAAATGATAGGAAGGGTTGATAACATATCTGAGCCATATATTTCTTATGGCCTCCTGTCTCATGTTTGTCTTGTCTCCGGGGCAGGCCGGGCCGCTTCCGGGTCCAAGTGATCTGCAGTAATCCGGATCGTTAACAACTAAACTTCCCGACTGGTCGACTAAGAAAAGAATTTTAACGGGGAGTTCGACATCATCGGGGCTGTCCGCACAAAAGCTTCCGTTTATCGTAAGTTTTCCGCCTCCCTGGGAAGGATCTCCCTGATATTCCACCAGTTCCTTTGAGCAATAGCTTGCTGTAAGAGAGATTAAAATCATCAACAGCAGGTTTTTAATATTTTTTCTTTTCATAATCAAAATCCAGGATTTATTTCGAAAATTTTCCCGATTACATTGAAATCCGAAAAGTCATCAAGTTCAAACTGGCCCGACTGAGGATATTTATAACCGCTTCCAAGATAAAGGGCCTGATAATGCCCGATTGTAGTATCTCCGAATTCATTCGGGTCGTCTATTAAAGATTCTATATAATAAACCAGTATGTCGTTGAGACCGGCAGGGTATCCGTCTCTGGGAACTGGTTTGACAAGCGAAATATTGCCTATTTCGAAATCGAAACAGTCGATAAGCTCTTCGCTTAAACCTTCATCATAGTTAACAGTGTATCTGTAGGCGTATCTCTGCTTGGAATCATCGCTTAAAGCGTAACCCGGTTCCGTGTGAACGGCGATTTCATAACCGTTGAAAACTCCGTCCTGATTGTTGTCCATGTTGGAGTCAGCAAAGAGTGGATCGGTATCGTAATAAACTTCAAGCATATCTAAAATTCCGTCACCGTCTGAATCGGGAAGCTGATCATCGGTTTGCAGCATTCTTTCTTCGCAATCGTTCAGTCCGTCAAAATCTGTATCTCCGAATTCATGTGGTGCGCAAATACCGTCATCTATATTTACGTTTCTTCCCAGTAACACTTCAATCTTATCGCCAAGACCGTCAGAGTCGGAGTCCTTGTCTCTTAAATTATATCCACGTAAGCTTTCAAACGCATCCGATAAACCGTCTGCATCTGAATCGGCCACAAGGTCACCGTTACCGTCAAGCCTGGCATTGAGGTTTGCTACTATGAATGTTTTAAGCCCGAAAACGCTTTTAACTGATGTTCTTACAAATTGCAGGAAGTCAAGATTCTGCGGGACACCTGTTTCGAAAAAGGTTCCGTTCCCTATGCTTGCAATTTGCCCGAGTAAATCCCTTGCGAATGTCAACAGTTCGGACTGTTCATCGAGATCTTCGCAGGGGCCTGCCTTCATCAAAGGAATAGCAGGGGGCTTTAAAAATATAGTGTTGATTATTATTTCTCTTGCACGGATCTCGGCATCTTCATCGTCAAGCCTCATAATGTCGCTTGCTATTTTAACTATGTTGACCGGTTCTTCCTCAAATGCCGGCTGATTTTCAACGGGCTGGCCGAACTCACAATCACCTATGCCGTCATCGGGAATACCGTCGGTAAAAAGTATCACGATATAGGTGGTTCTGCGTTGCAGCCTTTTGGGCATGCTTTTTAGGTCATGATCGATTTGATTGTAGGCCTCTAAAAGTCCGTCATGCATTCTTGTCCAGTTATGCGGATTATAAATGCTTGTGATGCAGGGCTCATATCCGGCCCTGTCAAGATTGTTCCAGTCAAGCCAGCCGTCTCCGCCGGGATCCTGACATAAATCAATATTGTTTGAGAAAAGAATCTGTCCGAAAAAATAAGCGGGATTGCTTGAGTATTCGTCCAAAACAGCTCTTACGGCATTTTGCCTTTCATTTGTACCGTCCGCCTGATCGGTGTCGGTTCCGTCGGGATCGCCGAACGGTCCCAAACTTGCTGAATGGTCAAGCACAAAAAGTATCTTAACAGGTAAAATGCTGTTGCCGGGTTCCTGATTACAGAAATTGCCTTTGAGCTTTAGTCGGTTATTTACGTAAATCGAATCTGTGTTGTCTGAGTAGGGTGTCAGTGCTTTATCCTGACATGCGATAAAGGAAAAAGAAAAAAGAAATACCGTCAGCAAATAAAAAACTATTAACTTTTTTCCCTGCCCTTTTTTTATCTTCATAATTATAAAAATCCCGCTGCCTGGCGATTATAACAAATTCGACGAGGCAGCGGGATATGTTTAACTAGACTATTTTCTTCTTATGAATGAAGAAAAGCAGCCCTGTAAGCAGTAACAGCGATGCCAGTAATCCGTAAGTGGGTTTACTTTCGGCAGCTATGCTGCAGCCTCCTGAAGAATCTGTTACATCAAATGATAGGGTATCTGAAGCGGTTGTTGTCGGATATCCTAACGGATCGGCCTCTACCAGGCTGGCATCCATTCTTATTGTCCACGTTCCTTTTTTGTCTATACCCAGTATTGCAACGACATCTGTAAACGTGAGCTTTGTTGTTTCGCAGGCAGTATATTCGTAAGGTGAAAGAGCAAGGTTTGAACCTTGAGGTGCGTTTACGATTGTCCACGTAATCTGAGTGCATACATCGTTTCTGCTTGTTACGATAGAAAGTGCTGCATCATCACCGCTTTCAATCTCTCCCGGTATCGGGGCCATTGCTATGTAAGCAACGAAAGGCCCGTCGGGATCTATACATCTGTCGCCGTTTAATCCGCCGTTTGTAACTTCCCAGAAATAACAGAATTCAGCATCACATGAGTCGCCCAGTCCGTCTCTGTCTGCGTCGGCCTGATCGGCGTTTGCAACAAGCTGGCAGTTATCGACTGTGTCGTAAACGCCGTCCCCGTCATCATCGTCGTCACAGGCATTTCCGAAACCGTCGCCGTCCGAATCCGTCTGAACTTTGTTTGCAACTGTTATGCAATTATCCTGCGCATCGATATAGTTGTCACCGTCATAATTTTCCTGACACTGAGAAGGATTAAGATTACAGTATCCGTCGCAGGCGTTACCCTGGCCGTTTCCGTCGCCGTCTGCCTGGTCAGGATTGAACACGTACTGGCAGTTATCGGCGCTGTCGTTTATACCGTCGCCGTCATCATCATTGGTACATGCGTTGCCTTCTCCGTTTGCATCCGAATCTCTCTGATCGGCATTTGCAACTGAAGGACAGTTATCACAGGCATCTCCGACACCGTCACTGTCAGTATCAGCCTGGTCCTGATTTGCTACATAGATGCAGTTATCGGAGATATCCCCGATTCCGTCCGCATCAATATCGTCTTCTAAAAATAGTTCATAGAAATCGTCGGAAGATCCGCCGCCTCCGCCTCCGCCTCCGCCTATTCCTAGAGGCGGGTTACCGCAATTGGAGTAGCATTCATCGATTGCGTACGATGAATTTACCATAAACATTACCAATGCGGCGCAGAAGATCAGGATAGATAAGAAGTTTTTTCTCATAAGTTCCTCCCTTTTGAAATTATGGAAATTGTTAAATTTCGGTTTTTAGGATAAGTATTAGGTATTCGGTATAAGTGTAGCAAAATTTGTGCCTTATTATGAATCTTAGATTTTCAAATTCACAAGTATGTGATTTTGATAATTTAATCCTTCAATTTTAATTGTAAATACGTTAAAAATCCAGCAAATAACAGCCGGAAAAATCGGCTACAATTTGCACTTTTGACGAAATTATTGCATAGCAGATTAATGAATGTGATTTAAATAGTCAATAGACAAAAACCGCTAAGATGCAAAGTATTCGAATATAGCAAATGATTATTATAACATACTAATTTGAATGGATTATCCATACTTGAAAATCACATGTTGTGAAAAGTCTTGTTAATCATTGAACGGGTTTTATGGTATGCTTATTGCTATTAAAAAAAGGTTAACATTATATTAGTTAGTGAATATTTAAAAAGGGAGGAAGGACTTAATGAAAAAATCCTTCTTTATTGCACTGTTAGCACTATGTTTCCTGATTCAGGTTTCATGCGGTTCAAACGGTCAAAATGATGATATCGAACAGCTTGACCCGGATTCAGGTGTTCTTAAAAACTTAATCTGGGATTTATACACGGTGGATAATGAGGCTCAAACCGGCTTTGAAACGAGTATTGCGGTGGATTCCGCCGGAAATCCCGGCATAACGTACTATCAAAATGACAGCCCGGCAATTGTAAAATATGCGTATCATCAGGGAGAATATACCGACGGCACCGAATGGACAATAACCGATGTCAGTCAGCCCGGTGAATCAAATAATCTTGGTTATGCCCCGCTGGCTTTTTATCAGGATAATCCCGTTGTAAGCCTTTTGGGTTTTCCGGATCACGATCTGTATTTTTATTCAGGTTCGACAGGATCCTTTAGCGTACCGTCTACAATTGATGCTACCGGATGGTCGGGAATGTTTTCAGCCATAACGGTTTCACAATCGAACAATATCGGGGTTGCTTATCAGCTTTGTTTTTCCGGAAGAATCAACTGCAACGATACCTGGTCAAGCGAGAGAAGATCATTGCAATTCGCCAGCTCTGCTAACGGAGGAGGATCGTGGAACATAGAAATGATAGAGGGAGATGCCATTGATTCAAATTCAGGATTTTATAATTCTGTCGTATTTGACAATTCCGGCAATCCCGCAATCGCATTTTTTAACAAGACACAGCAGGCGGTAAAGTTTGCAAGAAGGGTTTCGGGGAGCTGGACCATAACCGAAATAGACAATCTCGGTCTAAACGATATGTATATTTCAGTTGATGTCGACTCAAACAATAATTTTGCCGTAACTTACTACGATGAGGTTGCAAAAGATTTAAAATACGCCTTTTCAACCGACGGCGGCTCAAGCTGGGAAATATCTTACGTAAACAGGGTGGGAAGCCTAGGTAAATACTGCTCTCTTAAATTTGACCATAACGATAATCCGGGAGTGGCCTATTACGATTCAAAAAATTATAATTTGAGATATTCATATCTCAACGGAGATACCTGGGAGCATTCCGTCGTAGACAATACCGACAGGGTAGGCAGGCATTCGTCTTTGGCATATTCATATGATGCTTCCAGAGATATGTCCATAGCAATGATAAGTTACCATGATATTACAAACTCAAGCCTTAAATTTGCAATACTTGTACCTGATGTCGATGAAGACGGAGTTGCGGACAGGACCGATAACTGTCCGAACGATCAGAACTTTGAGCAGTTGGATACTGACGGTGACGGAATCGGCGACGTTTGCGATACAGATTAGGTTTTTAAGGCTGATAATTATTGATTGTCTTGGAACTGCTATTGCGCGATAATAAGTCATAAAAATACTGTAGATAAAAGGGCGTGGAGGAAACAATGATTTCATTTTCCCAAAGATCAATTATCTTGATGCTTCTTACCTGCTTCCTGTTTTTCTGTTCAGACGGGGCCAATTCCCTTTCAGGTTCAATAAGTGACCTTGAGGGATTTAATCTGGCATTTGACCGGGTTGAAATAAAACTTTTCGATGAAGGTTTAAAAGTGAGTTATAAAAGAGAGGTCCCCAACTCCCCTGAAGCCGATATTGTCGCCGGAGTTACAATCCTCAGAGAGGGAACGGCAATTACGGCAAATCAGGATATTGATATGGCGCTTTACGGCGCCGTTGACAGATTTGTAAGAACCCTTGATGAAACGGGTTCTTACGTCGAAGACGGTCTTTCTTTCCCGGGTATAGGTTCGGGCAAAATTAATTTTTCACAGCTCTCAAATACAGAAGGAAGACCCATTGAGGGTAAGTTTTACGTTACTTTTACCAACGGATACACCCTCAACGGCTCATTTTCAGGAGATCTGATAGTCGAATAGTTGCCCGATGTCTTTATCTTCCTAAAGCTCTCTTGGCAGGCGGTATTATGTTTATCGCGTTTAAGTTTACTTTCTTAAGACTTTTAAGCTGTCCTATAGAAGTTCTTAAGGCTCTTCCGTTTCCGTATTCATAATAAAGAGCCGCGATATTAATCCTGGGAGTAGGGTTCTTGGCACTAAGTGAAATTGCCTTGCTGAATTTAAGATAACTTTCCTGATCTTCGCCGAGATACCAGTGGGCAACTCCCAAATTGTTGTTGGTGTACGAACTTCTCGACCTTATTTCAAGGGATCGGCCCAGAATTGTTTTCGCCTTACCGTAGTCGCCGTTTCTCATGTAAAGAAGGGCAATTCTGTTAAGTATTTTTGTGCTTGTAGGCCTGTCCAAAAGCTGCAGGTAAAGATCGTCGATACTTTTCTGATCTGCTTTTGAAATTGATGAGTAACCCCTCGTTTTGTACTTTTCCTTGACGTAATAGCCTAAATGGCAGCTTTTCACCCAGTTGTTGAAAATGTTAAGGCTGTATGCTCTTGAAAGGGCTGTTTTAAGTGTATCATTGCCCTCTTTTTTAAGCAGGGATATTTTCTGATTAAGAAGCTGTCTGTATTCTTTTTTCTGGGCGGCATTTAAATTGCCCGGAACGCTTGTTTGACCCAAAAAGTTTGCAAAGTCATTGTATGCCTGGCCGATTCTGAAAATTGTTGCTATGGTCCATTTAGGATCCCTATAGTTTGAAATTTCGGCCAAGTCCTTCTTCATATCTTCCAGAAGCCGGTTTTTTCTGTTAACGAGTTTTTGTTCGTTAGCCCTGCCGCGGCCTAGCTTGATATTTTTAAGGTTAACAAAAGTAATCTCGGTTGTTATAAATTTGGCCTGAGCCAGTGCGGACATTTCATCCTGTGATAGCCTGGCTGATCCCTTCCCGCTGGCTATTTTCATGGTTCTTTCAACTGCCTGCTTCGCTTTTCCGAAGTTTCTGGACTTATAATAGCCCCAGGCAAGCTTTGAATTTAACTCTACGGTTTCTGCGCCGAGATTTCTTGCCTGTTCCAGAACGCCGGTCATCTCTCTAAAGTCACCCAGGCGTTCGTAATTGACGGCCATTTCCTGATATATCTCAGCTGCGTTTCCCGCTCTTCCCGAATTTAAAAGCTTTTGATAATCGGAGATCGCTTCTCTTGAATCCGACAGGGCGGTTCGAAGTTTTGCCGCTTTTTCCAGGAGCTTAACAGCTCGGGGTTCCCTGGGGAATTTCCTGTAAAAATCTTCAAAAAATCTGCAGGCTTTATCGTAATTGGCCACTTCAAATGCAATTGTTCCCAAAGACGGTAACACGTCCTCAAGAAATTTTGACCGGGGATATTCTATTATAAACTGTGTCCCCGATATAAATGTGAGTTTACGCTTTTTCTTGTTTCTGTATCCGACAAAAGCATTATAAAGGGCCTTTTCACCGAGTTCCGTGCCTCTATATTTGTCCGCGTATCTTTGAAAGTCTCTTGAAAAATCTCCCTGCTCTCTGGAAAGCCTTCCCTTGCCGGATTTTTCCTGAATCATTACAAACTCGGTTTTCTTAACGAGTTCGGATATTTCCTTTTTGAATTTGCGGTTTGTAATCTTATTGTTGGCCAAAAGAAGTTTCCCCTGCTGAACAAGACCTGCGTAATCCTTGCGTGTGTTAAAACAGTCAAGAATAAGCTTGCCCGCTTCAGGTGTCATTTTGTCGTCAGGATAATCGTTTATGTATTTGGTGAATGCCTGGATGGCCTGATCATATTCGTCAAGATCGTAATGTGTTCTTCCTATGGCAAACTTTAATTCCTTTGTCTTTTTTGATTTCGGGAATTCCGTAATATACCTAGTGGCGGTTTTTAGAAAACCCTGGCGTGCGTCGATCAGCTGAACCTTGTCCATGGATTTGGGATCCTTAATGGCATCAAAATAAGAGGAAACGGCGGCGAAAAGGGCGTCGCTTTTTTCTTTCTTATTGGTCGTTTTGTCATACAGGGTTTCGTACTGTTCACCGGCTTCAAGATATTTTTTGGATGCGTAAAGTGTTTCGGCAAAGTTAAACTGCATGTCTTTAGCATATTTTGAATCCTTGAAAAGCGTTAAATACTGCTTGTAGGCCTTTGCAGATGCGTCGTAGTATTCTGATTTTTTGGTTTCATCGGCTTTTAAGTGCAGTTTAGTGGAAATGTCTCTTGCAAAAACCTCAAACTGCTTGTAGGCCATTCTCTTGTCTTCATCAGGAACCCTGAAAGAGTGCAGGTAGCGGTTCAAGTTTCTGATAAGAAAGTCTATGTCTTCGACGGCCTGTCTTCGGTTTTTGACATCCCTTGAGTGTTGCAGAACCCTTTTAAGATATTCTATGTTGTCTTCAAGTTCCCCTGAAATCTGTAAAAGCTCACGATAAAGCCTTGTGGACCATTTTATCTCTCTTTTAATGTAAAGTCTGTTTGCGAGTTTTTCCAGAACCTTGGCATAAGTAATTTCCGAATCGGCAAGATGTTTGTAGTAAGGGATAGAATCTTTCGGTTTTTTAATCTCGGTAAAGCAAAGAACGCTGTCTATGAGAGCCTCTCTTACGAGTGTTGATTTCCCAAGTCTTTCTTCAACGGAGTCAATGTTTTGGGCTTCCTTTTCCTGTTGTTTGGCTTCCAGGGCGATCTTTTCAAAATGATAAAGGGCCCGCTTGAAGTCCTGTTCATTAAGATAGCACCAGGCAAGTTTGTAGCGGGCCATGGATGTTATTGTGTGACCAAGGTTTGAACGGATAATCTTGCTGTAGTAATCGGCGGCGCGGCGTATTCTTTTCCTGTCGAAATGATAATCTCCCAGCAGAAGCAGGGCTTCCCCCCTGTATTTACTTCTGGGATAATTCTTTACAATTGTTTCATACTGATTCAGCATCCCGCGTATGTTGCCTATTTCACGCAGTTCATGCGCCATGAAAAAATGAACCTTTACGTTTTCCTCAAAACCGGGATAGTCCCTAAGAATCGAGTTGTAGGTTTCAATGGCCAGTTCTTTTGCTTCCATGGCTTCCGGAGATTTGATATCGCCCCTTTTCCCTACGGGCATTTCTTCTTTTAATTTGTAGTAAATCAATCTTGATTTTTCCACGTAAAGTTCGGCAAGCCTTAAAAGAAGTGTGGGAAGATACTTCTTGTCACGGGTCTGGTCAATCTCGTCCTTTACTATGTCTATGGATGTTTGAACCTTTTCTATGTCGGTTAAGAGCTCGTTAACAAGCCCGGCCTTTTGTATTTTTTCCTTATCTTTTGCGCCGGTGCTCTCTAACAGGCCTTTAGGGTCTTCGGCCTTCTTTTTTTCTTTGTCTTTCTTCTTAGCTTGCGCATATGATCCGTTTAGAGAAGCGAAGGGAGCATAAAAGAGAAATGAAAGTGATATGAAAAATATTGTCAGGTATTTTTTTACATGCTTAATCATTTACATAACCTCATTTTAAATCAGCCTCTTCGGCCGCATTTGTTCTGGATCAGGTGTTTGTAAAGCAAAAGTTCATCGGTCCAGTATTCTCCCGTAAACGGCCAATAAATTTTCCCCTTGAAGAAAAGAGGAATTTTTTCCACCGGCTCGACGTCTAAAGGCGGTTTTTTAAGCCTTGATAGTTCATCTAAGCTGAGTTCATATTCAAAGATACGCATCTGTTCGTAATAGTCGAGCAGTGTGTTTGACACTTCCTTGAATCTGTCAAGCATATCGTTTTCTATAAGTTTCATAATTTCGTCGATCTTGAGATCATATATTTTTGTCAGAAAATCTTTCAGTCCTATCCCGTTCCATGATCCGCTGGCACCCTGGGATTTTCTTTTTTCGTATTTAAGCTGTTCGATAAACTGTGCTTTTCCTCTCACTTCGGTGTTCCACATGGCTGCGTTGGTGAGAACCTTGTTTTTAAACGGATCGTCTCTGTTGAGAATGGTTTCAATGGCTTCGCCGTATTCATTTTGAAACTCCACTATGGCCCGCTTGGCTTCGTCGTACTGGCACAGCGATCTTAATATTAGACATTTCAGGACGTATTTCTCCGGATAGAAGAATCGTTCTTTTGAAAGAGGCGTCCAAAGAGAGTTTAACGCGCCAAGTGCTTCCTGATATCGCTTAAGGAAGAAAAGACTCCACGCTTTTTCCAGAAAGACGCTGTCCTGTTCCAGAACGTTTGTGTCAATCTTTGTGAAAAGGTCATAAGCCTCTTGATACTTGCCTTTTTCGTAAAGAAGCCTTGCAACCGTTTGTCTGGCCTTGTTCTTAATGTTGAAATCCTGAAACTCATCATCGATTATGGCTCTGAATATTTTTAAGGCCTCATCAACCCTGTTTAAAGCCAGCACCTGAATTCCCTTCAGGAATTTAAGCTTGTTGAAGTAATAACTGTTTAAGGATATCAATGAAAATCTCTTGTTCGCCCATTTGTAAAGTTTCTTTTGAAAGTTAACCTCACCTTTGTAATAATTTGAGAAATCAAGAAGATCGCCGGGCAGAAATGAATATTCCATGTTGTATATAAGATCGCTTTTTATCAGATCCTGATCATGGGGGGCGTTTTCAACAAGTTTTTGAATTTCATGGAGGGAGTCTATTATTCTGTCTATATTTGAACCGCTTTTGACAATTTCATAGAAAAACTCGGTAGCTGCATAGGTGAGTCCCATCGCCATAAAGGATTTGCCAAGATAAAACTGTGATGTTTCTTTTTCTTCCGAGCCGTCCTCGGATTTCCCGTAGGCCGAGTAAAAGCTTGCTATCGCTGATTCGTAATTCTTGCCGTTATATGACTTTTGACCGGATATGAGATAATCGTCAATGGTTTGCGTTTTTTTGCAGTGTGCTGTTTTTGGCACGATAAGAAGGATCAAGGCTGCAAAAACAAGATTTAAAAGCGTAAAATATTTTTTTGTCATACGCTGTTAATCCTTTTTATTTGAAATTGGAAAGTTTACGGCTATGTTCATGCCAACGTATAGGGCGTTATCAAAATTCTTGTCGCTTGCCTGATATACGTAATGGCATACATCGAGTCGTGTAGATAGCCATTCTGTCATCCATATTCTTACACCCGCTCCTATGTTAAATGCGGGTCTGAATCTGCCGTTTTCCGGGGCGGCGCCCGGAGTATCTGCTGCGCTTTTGAATTTAAAAGCACCGCCGCCTATTAGAAAAAACGTTTCTCCGTGTAAAACAACTTTGTTGAAAAGAATCATTTTTCTGTATAGGGGGGTTATTACAAAGCTCGTGTCAATATAGTATTGGATTTGTGCAAATGCAGAAGGTGTTACTCCAAAATTATTTTCAAGACTGTCCTTAAGCCCTGTAGAAATGTTGTAAACATACTGGAAGTTGAAAACCCTCCATGCATAAAAATCAGAGAAGTGGTAAGTGTATGACGGGCCCACCGTAAGTCCCTTATAGTAGGCACTCAAAGGCAAAAAGCCGAACCCTGCCGTCACTTCATGCTTTAAAGTATACTTCTTTGCCTGTATTGCCACCATCTTCCCCGTGCCCTGAGTAAACGCAACGGCAGGGATAATGAATACAACCAGGAAAATAAGAACAATTCTTTTCATAAGGGGACATCTCCTTGAGAAATTTAGCTTATCGTTAATTCTAAATGTTTTTTAGACGAAAACAAAGTATTTAATAACCATTTTTAGCGAGAAGTTATTTACTTGATTGCGTTTTTCACCATGTATAAATGAGTGAATTTGACTTAATACGGCTTATTAGAGGTAATTTAAAAGGGTATAAAAAAAGTTCATAATGCTGTATAATTTTTTCTTAAGTTTTAGTGCTTGCATGCACACTCTTTTTTTGGTTAATCTTTTATATTGAAGGGTTACGTGCTTGGCACAAAACTTGAAGGATATTGACAAGATGGTGCAAAGGAGATTAAACCCTATGAAAACAGGCTTAATAACGGTAATTATGTTTTCATTCATATTTGTTTTTGCGGGAATTCCTTCTTCGGGAAATGCTTTGGATTCCGGTGATGCTTACTCGGCTGCATCGAAGAAGAAAAAAAAGAAAGTAAAAAAGAAAAAGACCAGCAAAAAACTGTACAAGAAGAAAGTAATATCCGTTAAGAAAAAGAAAAAGACCGCCGCCGAAAACGAAATTATTACCACTTTCGGGGGTAAAACCAGAATCGATTTTGCCGATCTCTTAATCGAGGGACAGACCAAAAAGGCAGATACTGTTTATCTGTTCGAGAGAACAGAAAGTAAGATTGACAGTCTTGTGAAAATAAGAAAAGATTTCAGAAACGAGATAATGAATTCCTATCTTGAATAGCATTTGAACGGATTTCTTGTTAGCTTATCAAACTACCGAAACTGGAAGGGGATAAATTGGTAAATCAACCGGTGCCTCAGGGTAAAGTAAGAATTGATATTTTTTTTGAGGGTAAAAAAAAGAAATCGGAGCTTGTACCTATTACGAAAGGTTCTCTCTCTGTCGGCCGTGCTCCTGATGTCGATATCATTGTAGAGGATACATTCGTTTCAAAAAAACACTGTCAGATAAAGTTGTCAGCTGAAGCGGTGATGATAGAGGATATGGGCTCAAGAAACGGAACGTTCGTTAACGGCAGAAAGGCCAGCTCACTGGAGCTGTTTACCGGAGATAAAATTCAGCTCGGGAAAACCACCATAGTTGTTAATCTCCCAAAGATGGAAAACAGTTTCGAGGGAGCGACACAGGAGTTTCATTTTCAGGATACCGGCGAGGTTTTTGATGAAACTACCCGTGACGGTGATGCTACCGCAAGGGAAATTCATGTCGATGAACGCCCGCCAAAGATTAAGAAAACAAGAAAGAAAAAGAAATTTGATATTCCCGAAACACTTCCATCATTGGAGTATCAGGACGAGATTCCTTATACTGACAAAAAAACGGTGCAAGACGCCGCATTAAAGGATATGGGAGATTCTACAATTAAGAGTGTTCGTGTTGATGAACCTGTTTATGAAGATTATGAGTATTTTGAAGATGATGACGATGATGAAGACGATGAGGCAGGTATAGATTCGTATTATGACCTTGTCCCCAAATTAATTAAATCGCAGAAAGCAAAGGGCTATATCTCTTCGGCTACATCTTCCAAGGAAGAGCGTGTCGAGATAATAAGCTGCAGAGGGGACGATGTCGTAGATATTAAGGAATTAACCAGAGGTAAAAAACTTAAAGTCATAATCGGAGATAAAAAATCCAGATTTGCGGCTTTTAACAGGCCCGGGCAGTGTCAGATTTATATAAGCGAAAATTACAGCGGACATATTTATTCTGAAGGGCGTTCAATTCCCATTAGTAAGGCCGTTGCAGAGGGTACGAGAGCTAGGGGTGGCAAATTCCGCTACGGTTTAAAAAGCGGTGATGTGGCGGAAGTAGATACCGGCGGACGAATTTACTACGTTCGCTTTACTCAGGCTCCCATACTGCCCGAAAAAATAAAAGATCCTGAAGACACGAAGCATTATATGAATTCTTTGGCCTCTTCAGTCGCGCTTCATGTGTCTTTTGCAGTGATTTTTGCAATATATGCAATGTTTATCTCTGCTTCTGAAGCAAATTTAAGGGCTCAAAAGGAACTTGATAAATTTGTCCAGATTGATCTTAAGGACTTGGAGAAAAAAGCCGAACCTACTCCCGAACCTACACCGGAACCGAGAGTTGTTACAACACCTTCGCCTACGCCGACAAAGATACCTAAAATTAAGGTCAAAAGAAGAAAGGTTAAAGTCAGATCAAAGCAGCCCAAGGTTGTAGGTGTAAGAAAGTCCAGGAGAGCAGGCGGTGGAGGAGGTTCAGGAAACGTTAACGTAGCTGCAACGGGAGTTCTCGCCTCTTTAGGAGGTCTTTCCACGGACTCGAGATCCTCTTCGAATGTCGTAAAGGCCGTTTCAAATCTTGATGCGGTTAAGGCGCCGAAAGGAACCAGAAGCAATTTTTCTGTCTCGGGCCTCATCGAAAAAAGTGCGCACGGAGACGCCAAGATAGTCAGAATTTCAGGCCCTGCAACTAAGGGAAAAATAGGCGGAGTCGATAAGCAGTTCGGTGCGATAGGAACATTGGGTGGAGCAAGAGGAAGAGGGGTCGGCGGTGTTGTCGTGGGTGATTTACCCAAGTTCCAGGAGATGGGAATTAAGGGAAGACTTTCAAGGGCGCAAATTCTTGAAGTTGTTAACAAACATGTAGGAGAGCTTAATTATTGTTACGAAAAAGGTCTGTTCGATGATCCGGGATTAGAGGGTAAGCTGAACATGTTCTGGGAAATTCAGGGATCAGGCAGAGTGGGCCTTGTCAGAATAAAAAGATCGTCTTTGAGAAGCACACTTGTAAATCAGTGTGTTAAAGGCGTTATAAAGAAGATGAAATTCCCAAAGCCAAGAGGCGGAGGGATAGTTCAGGTTACTTTCCCGTTTAAATTCAGTGCCGCAAGTTTCTAACCGGTCATTGTGAGGTCGAAAGAACCAAAAGTCCGGTTATAAGGTTAATTAAGAAAATAGCCTACATATCAAAATAAAGGTTCATTTCATAAGGATGCGGTCTGTTTCTGACCGCGTTGAACTCGTTCTCGGTTTTATGCTCAATCCATGTTTCGATAGTTGCCTCGTCGAAAACTCCCCCTTCAAGTAGAAAGGCGTAATCGTCTTCAAGGGCCTCAAGCGCAATTTTTAGTGAAGTCGGAAGTTTTTTAAGCTTTGTCTTTTCCCTGTAGTTTAGTCTGAAAACGTTCTGATCATAGGGGCCGAATCCGAGTCTTGAAGGGTCCATCTTTTTCTTTATCCCGTCGATGCCTGCCATGAGCATTGCGGCCATTGCAAGATAAATATTGCAGGTGCCGTCAGGCGGTCTGAATTCGATTCTTACATTTTCGGGATCGTCTCCGACCTTCGGTATTCTTATTGCCGCTGACCTGTTTGCAAGGCCGAATATGGCGTTAACCGGAGCCTCAAATCCCGGAACAAGTCTCTTGTATGAGTTTGTGCTGGGATTTGTGAATGCAAGCAGGGCAGGGCCGTGATGTAAGAGTCCGCCGATGTAATAGAGGGCTTTTTGCGAAAGATGGGCATAACCGCTTTTTTCATAAAAGACGGGTTTTCCGTTTTTAAAAAGATGCTGATGAATATGCATTCCGGAACCTGCTTCATTAAAAAGCGGCTTCGGCATGAATGTAACCGCCTTTCCGTTTTCTTTAGCAACCATCTTTATTATGTATTTGGTAAGCATTGTTGTGTCCGCAATTTTTGGAAGTTCATCAAGCTTAATCTCAATTTCGGATTGTCCCGGTCCGCCTACCTCATGATGATGATACCTCACAGGAATGCCTGCTGATTCTATTCTTTGAACCATTTTTGATCGAAGATTGTAAGTTGCGTCCAGGGGGGGAATGGCATGATAGCCTCCCTGCCTGGGGATTTTATTTCCGAGATTTGATGTTTCCATCAGGCCCGAATTCCAGTCCGCCTCTTCAGAATCAATTATATACGATGACATATTAATGTCTGTTTTATAGGCAACCTGATCGAAAATGTAATACTCAAATTCAGGCCCCCAGAGGCTTTTATCGGCTATTGA